>CAUPOD010000040.1:0-11120 GCA_963512745.1 uncultured Burkholderia sp.
ATCCTGCACCGACCCCATGATCAGCACGCCGACCAGCACGCCCGAGATCGTCGCCACGCCGCCCGTCAGCGACACGCCGCCGAGCACGCATGCGGAGATCACGCCGAGTTCGAGCCCCATCGAGGTCTTCGGATCGCCGAGGCTCATGCGCGACGCGAGCATCACGCCAGCGAAGCCCGTCACGAGCCCCTGCAGCACGAACACGGTGATCTTGATGCGCGTGACGGGCAGCCCCGCGAGCAGGGCCGCCTCGCTGTTGCCGCCGACCGCCAGCACGTCCTTGCCGAACACGGTCCGCTTCAACAGGAAACCGAACACCACAAAGCCGACGATGTTGCTCCAGATCGGATAGGAGATGCCGAGAAACGCGCCGCCGCCCAGATCGAAGAAGCGCTCCTCGGAAATCATCACGGCGTCGCCGTTCGAGGTCAGGAACGCGAGACCGCGCACGGCCTCCATCATCGCGAGCGTCGCGATCAGCGAGTTGATCTTGAAACGCGCGATCAGCACGCCGTTCACGAGCCCGACCGCGCCGCCCGCCAATACGCCCGCCGCGATGCCGAGCAGCACGCTATGCGACTGCGTAATGACGGTCGAGGCGACCACGCCCGAAAACGCGACGATCGACGCGACGGACAGATCGACCTCGCCGAGCGCGAGCACGAACATCATCGTGACCGAGATCGAACCGATCAGCGTCACCGACAGCAGCAGGCCCTGGATATTGCGCGGGGTCAGGAAATCCGGCACGGTCGCGGACAGCGCCGCGAACAGTACGGCGAACACCACCACGATGCCCGATCGGTTGATCACGTTCCAGACGCGCGTGCGCGTCTGCAGGATCGGCGCGACGGGTTCGTCGGAAGCGGGCGTACCCTGTGTCTGCATAGCTCGGCTCATTTCTGTTTCACCATTTCAAAGCGGGCGCCCAGCGGGCCTCGCGAGCACGCCCCGTCTATCGTCCGTTGCCGCGGCGCATGCGCGCTCAACACGGCAGCGCCATTTTGATGAGCTGGTCGGGCGACGCGTCGGCCTTCCGCACGCAGCCCGCAATGCGTCCTTCGCGCATCACGACGATGCGGTCCGACACGCCGATCACCTCGGCGAGATCGCTCGATACCATGACGACCGTGCGCCCCGCTTCCGCCAGTTCGTACAGCAGGTTGTAGATCTCGGCGCGCGCGCCGACGTCGATGCCGCGCGTCGGTTCGTCCATCAGGAACACGTCGATGCGCTCGGCCAGCCAGCGCGACAAGATGACCTTCTGCTGGTTGCCGCCCGACAGCGTGCCGATCGCGGTCTCGCCGTCGCGCGTCTTGATCGAAAGCTTGCGGATGTAGTCGCGCGCGAGTTCTTTTTCGCGCCGCGCGTTCAGCAGAAAACGCGCGGGGCTGAAATGGCGCCGCGCGCTGATGTTGAGATTGTCGGCAACCGAGGCGATCGCGACGATGCCGTCCTGCTTGCGATCCTCGGGGCACAGCGCGACGCCCGCGCGCACGGCATCGCGCGGACTCGCGAAAGCCACGCGCTTGCCGCCCAATTCGACATGGCCCGCGCTCGTGCGCGCGGCGCCGTAGATGAGTTTCATCAACTCGGAGCGGCCCGCGCCGACCAGCCCGAAAAATCCGACGATCTCGCCGCGCCGCGCCGCAAAGGAAACGGGTTCGGTCAACCCGGGCCCGAGCAGCCCCTTCGCTTCCAGCATCACTTCGCCGGCCGGACGCGCGCGATAGCCGTACACGTCCTCGATCGAGCGGCCGACCATCGCGCCGATCAACCGGTTGCGATCGAGATCGGCCACCGATTCGAACGTCTCGATGCGCTTGCCGTCGCGGAACACCGTCACGCGGTCGCACAGCTCGTAGACTTCGTCCATGCGGTGCGTGACGTAGACGATGGCGCGGCCGTCGGCGCGCAACGTGTCGATGATGCGGAACAGGTTGGCCGTCTCGCGTGCCGACAGCGAACTGGTCGGTTCGTCGAATGCGATCACGCGCGCATCGCGCATCAGGGCTTTGCCGATCTCGATCATTTGACGCTGGCCGATCGAAAGATGCTTGACCGGCGTGCGCGGATCGATGCGTTCGCCGAGACGCTGCAGCTCGTCCAGCGCGCGCTGCACGAGTGTGGTTTCGTCGAGCACGCCGAGACGGCTCGGCAACTGCCCGAGCATCAGATTCTCGGCGACCGTCAGCTCGGGCACGAGATGCAGCTCCTGATAGATGATCGCGATGCCCGCGTCGAGCGCCGCGCGCGTGCTCGCAAAGCGGCGCTCCACGTCGTCGAGACGCAGCGTGCCCGCCTGCGGCCGGTTCACGCCCGACAGCACCTTGAGCAGCGTGGACTTGCCCGCGCCGTTCTCGCCCATCAAGCCGTGCACCTCGCCCGCGCGCACGTCCAGCGATACCCCGTCGAGCGCGCGGACGCCGGGAAAGCTCACGGTGATGCCGTCGAGCGCGAGATACGCGCGCGCGGGAGTGAGGGTTTCAGTCATGTGCGTGTCTGCCTGCTTCGTCGTGTCCGGGCATGCCCCGCTTAGATGCCGAGCTCGGTACGCACCGCTTGCCAGTTGTCGCGCGTCATCAATTTGCCGGTGGTCTGCGTATCGGCGGCCGGTTGCTTGCCATTGCGGATCCAATCGACGAGATTCTCGGCGCTTTGCTTGCCGTGATTCGTGGAGCTGACCGCGATCGTGCCGTAGAAACCCGTCGGCTCTTTCTTCTGGAATTCCGCGAATGCCTCGCCGGCGCCGTTGATGCCCACCCCGATCACGTCCGCGGCGGGAATGTGCAATTGCTCCGTCGCGCGCACGCCGCCGAGCACCGTTTCCTCGTTGAGGCCATAGATCACCCACTTCTTGATGGCCGGATGCTGCGCGAGCACCGGGGACGCGGCGTTGAAGCCGCCCTCGTCGTCGGTCGTCTTCTGCGGCGCATCGAAAATGTTCTGCGGCTTGAAGCCGTTCGCGAGCAGGGACTGGGTCGCGCCGTCGGTCCGCAGCTTGGCGGTCGGCAGTTCGTAGTCGGTGATGCGCAGCGCGCCCACTTCGTCCGGATTCCAGCCGCGCCGCTTGATTTCGCCGGCGATCGCCTGGCCGACCTGATTGCCGATCTTGAACGCCGACATGCCGAGGTGCGGCACGTTCGCGAGCGGCTTGCCCGAGGAATCGACCAGTTGATCGTCGACGGACACGAATTTCATGCCGTAGCGTTTCGCGCGGGCCGCGATGGCCGGTCCGAGCCGCACGTCGGGCGCGCAGATCACGAACCCTTGCGCGCCCTGCGCGCCGAGATTGTCGATCGCGGCGAGCACCTTCTCGCCGTCCGGCGTGCCGATGTTCACCACCGAAAATCCGTCCTGCTTGCCGAGCGTGGTGGCGGCCTTCTGCTCGTTGATGAACCAGGCCTGTTCCGGCATTTTCACGAGAAAGCCGATCTTGACGGGCTGGTCGGCGTGCGCGAGCCCGCTCATGCCGAGCGGCGCGGCGCACATGGCGGCTAGCAGGGCGCGCAGCGTCAGGCGGCGGATGTTGCTGATCATGGTGTCGTCTCCTTGAATAGTTATGGTGCGTACGTAGGAAGGTGGTCAGCGGCCGAAGAACTCGACTTCGATATGCCGCCCGAGCAGAAACGCATCGGCGACGAGACGCAGTGGACGCACGTCCACGTCGGACTCGCCATGCGCGATGAGCCAATGAAACCGTTCGTAGAGCGCGGCGTATTCGCGCTCGGGGCCGAGCGGCACGACTTCGCCCGCGATCTCCAGCCGCTTGCCGCCGGCGCGGATCGACAGCAGCCCGTCGGCGGTGTCGACGTCGATCTCCCACTGCTCGACGGGCCCATGCCGCCAGTCGAATTCGCCATGCACGGGAACGCCCGCGGTATCGGCGCATTCGAGCGTCGCGGCGATCGGCGTCGAACAGTCGCTCGGCACATAGAGCCGCGCGCCATGCAGGACGATTTCGCGCGGCAGAATGCGCGTGACGATGGAAAGCGCGTTGATGCCGGGATCGAATACCCCCAAGCCGCCCGGCTCCCAGATCCATTGCTGCCCCGGATGCCAGCGGCGCACGTCTTCCTTCCAGCGCACCTCGACCGCTCGAATCGTGCGGTCCGTGAGCCACGCGCGCGCGGGTTCGACGGCGCTTGCGCAACGCGAATGCCAGCTGGCGAACAACGTGCGCCCGGCCCGGCGCGCGAGTTCGCGCAACGCCTCCACTTCGCCCACGCTCGCGCCGGGCGGTTTTTCGAGCATCACGTGCTTGCCGGCCAGCAGCGCATCGCGGGCTTGCGCGTAACGCGCTTGCGGCGGCGTGCACAACGAGACGGCGGCGAGCTCGGGCTCGCCTGCCAGCAGCGCGTCGAGGGTCGGATAGTTGTGCACGTGCTCGACGCTCGCATTGCGGCTCGCGCACGCGACGAGCTCGAAGCCGCGGTTGCCTGCGATTGCGGGCAGATGCTGATCGCGGGCAATCTTGCCGACGCCCGCGATGCCCAACGTATAGATTGCGTTCACGATGGCGCGCCTCCCGTCACTTGCCCCAGCGCAGCACGAGCGGCTCGAGCCGGCGCGCGATGGCGATCAGCTCCGCGCGCGTCTCGGGGCGCATCGGCGGCAACGGCTCGCGCGGCAACTCGCACGCAATCACGCCGCCTTCCTTCATCAACGCCTTCGCGGCCAGCAACCCGGCTTGACGGTTCTCGTGATTGATCAGCGGCAGCCACTTTTGGTAAAGCGCGAACGCTTCGTCGAAGCGCCCTGCCCGGTGCGCCTCGATGATGGGCCGGATGCCGTCGGGAAACCCGCCGCCCGTCATCGCGCCGGTCGCGCCCGCGTTCAGATCCGCGAGCAGCGTGATCGCCTCCTCGCCGTCCCACGGGCCTTCCACCGCATCGCCGCCGAGCGCGATCAAGTCGCGCAGTTTGTTCGCCGCACCCGGCGTCTCGATCTTGAAGTACGCGACCTGTTCGATTTCGCGCGCCATGCGCGCGAGGAACGGCGCGGCAAGCGCGGTGCCGCTCGCCGGTGCGTCCTGGATCATGATCGGAATGCCGAGCGCATCGGAGACGCGCGCATAGAACGCATGGATCTGCGACTCGGGCACGCGGAACGTCGCGCCGTGGTAGGGCGGCATCACCATGACCATGGCCGCGCCGTACTCCTGGGCGCGCCTGCTGCGCGCCGCGCAGATCGCGGTGCTGTAATGCGAGGTCGTGACGATCACGGGCACGCGTCCCGCAACGTGTTCGAGCACGGTCCGCGTGACGATCTCGCGCTCGTCGTCGGACAGCGAAAACTGCTCGGAGAAGTTCGCGAGAATACACAGCCCGTCCGAGCCCGCGTCGATCATGAAATCGACGGCGCGCTTCTGGCTCGCCAGGTCCAGTTCGCCGGTTTCGGTAAACGTGGTCGGCACGACGGGAAAGATGCCGCGATAGCGGGCGGGACGGCTCGCGCTCATGACAACGATCCCCTTGCGTGGAACTTCCTCATTCTGTCTCCTATGTTCACGCCGCCCGGCGATACCGCACTCGGGCCGGCGGCGGCAAATCACCGCGCATGCGGCTCTTCCGGCCGATTGCCGACGCGACGGCGGACGCGCAGCGGATTGGCCGCGCGCAGTTCTTCGGGCAGCAGCGCCTCGGGCAAGTTTTGATAACAGACCGGACGCAGAAAACGTTCGATCGCGGCGGTCCCGACCGACGTGCTGCGGCCGTCCGACGTCGCCGGGAACGGGCCGCCATGAACCATCGCGTCGCAGACCTCGACACCGGTCGGAAAGGCGTTCGCGAGCACGCGTCCCGCCTTGCGCTCGATGAGCGGCAGCAATGCGCGCGCCAGCGCGGTATCGTCGGCCGTCAGGTGCAGCGTGATCGTGAGTTGGCCCTCGATTGCGCGCAGGACCGCGCGCAGCTCGTCCGCATCCGCGCATTCCACGAGCAGGCTGCTCGGCCCGAACACCTCGTCGCCCAGCGACGCGTCGGCGAGCAGATCGCTTGCGCGCACACGCAGCAGAACGGCCTGCGCGCGACCGGGCGCCGCCGCGCCGCGCGCGAGCGTCTCGACGCGCGGATGCCGTTGAAGCCGCTGGATGCCATGCTCGTACGCGTGCAAGATACCGGCCGAGAGCATCACGCCCGCCGGCGTATCGCCGAAGGCGCGCGCGGCTTCCGTTGCGAACGTGTCGAAGCCGGCACCGGCCAGACCGAGCACCAGCCCCGGGTTCGTACAGAATTGGCCGCAGCCGAGCGTGGCCGAGGCGGCAAATTCGCGCGCGAGCGGCGCGGCGCGCTCGGCCAGCGCGCCGGGCAGCAGCAGAATCGGATTGACGCTGCTCATCTCCGCATAGACCGGAATCGGCTCGGCCCGGGCTGCGGCCAGCTTCATGAGCGCCAAACCGCCCGCACGCGATCCCGTAAAACCGACGGCGCGAATCGCGGGATGCTGCACGAGCGCCCGGCCGACATCGTGGCCCGCATCGAACAGCAGTGCGAATACGCCCGCGGGCAGGCCGGCCGCCGCCACGGCGTCCTGAATCGCGCGGCCGACCAGTTCGGACGTGCCCGGATGCGCGGGATGCGCCTTGACCACGACGGGGCAACCGGCCGCGAGCGCGGACGCCGTATCGCCGCCCGCGACCGAGAACGCCAACGGGAAATTGCTTGCGCCGAACACGGCCACGGGCCCGACGCCGATCCGCCAGAAACACAGCTCCGTGCGCGGCGGCTGACGCTCGGGCAACGCAGGTTCGATGCGCACGTCGAGCGCGTCGCCGCTGCGCACGAGCGCCGCGAACAAGCGCAATTGATTCGCGGTGCGGGTCCGCTCGCCTTCCAGGCGCGCGCGCGGCAGCCCCGTCTCGGCCATCGCGCGTGCGATGAGAGGCTCGCCGAGCGCTTCGATACGCGCAGCGCAATCGTCGAGAAAGCGTGCGCGCGTCTCCGCCGGCACCGCGCGATAGGCATCGAACGCCTCGTCGGCGAGACGGCATGCCGCTTCAACGTCGGACGCCGCGGCGCCGTAGTAAGCCGGATGCTCGATCGGCACGCCCGTCGCGGCATCGAAAGCGCCGAACGCTGCACCCGCGCCGCGCCGCGCACGGCCTGCAATCAGCAGTTCTCCGGTCAGTGGGGTTGCCATGCGATGTCTCCCCCGCTCAGTGCGAATGACGCGGCACGTCGGCGCCGCGCATGCCGACGAGGAAATCCAGGTCGCAGCCTTCGTCGGCCTGCAGCACATGATCGACGTACAGGCGCGCATAGCCGCCTTTGCCCTGCTGCTCCGCCACGCCGGGCGCGGCCGCCGGGTCCAGATCGGAAAGCCGCCGTTGCAATTCCTCGTCGCTGATGTCGAGATGCAAGCGGCCGGATTCGCAGTCGAGCTCGATCCAGTCGCCGTTGCGCACGGCCGCCAACGGACCGCCGGCCGCGGCTTCGGGCGCGACGTGCAGCACGACCGTGCCGTAGGCCGTGCCGCTCATGCGCGCGTCCGAGATCCGCACCATGTCCTTCACGCCTTCGCGCAGCAGCTTGGGCGGCAAGCCCATGTTGCCGACCTCGGCCATGCCCGGATAGCCGCGCGGGCCGCAGTTCTTCATGACCAGGATCGAATCCTTGTCGACGTCGAGCGCTTCGTCGCCGATGACCGCCTTGTAATGATCGAAGTTCTCGAACACCACGGCGCGGCCGCGGTGCTTGAGCAGCTCGGGCGACGCGGCCGACGGCTTCAGCACGGCACCGCGCGGCGCGAGGTTGCCGCGCAGCACACGGATCCCGCCGTCCTCGATCAACGGGTTGTCGAGCGGACGAATCACCTCGTCGTTGTAGTTCGGCGCCTCGCGCACGTTGTCCCACAGCGACTTGCCGTTGACCGTGAGCGCGTCGGGATGCGGCAGCAAGCCCGCCTCCCCGAGGCGGCGCAGCACGGCCGGCAGGCCGCCCGCGTAATAGAACTCCTCCATCAGGAAGCGGCCGGAAGGCTGCAGATCGACGAGCGTCGGCGTATTGCGGCCGAGCCTCATCCAATCCTCGAGTTCGAGCGGCACGCCGATGCGGCCGGCGATCGCCTTCAGATGAATCACGGCATTGGTCGAACCGCCGATCGCGGCATTGGCGCGGATCGCGTTCTCGAAGGCCGCGCGCGTCAACACTTTCGAAAGCTTGAGGTCCTCGAGCGCCATCTGCACGATGCGCATGCCCGACATATGCGCGAGCACGTAGCGGCGCGCGTCGACCGCCGGAATCGCGGCGTTGTGCGGCAGCGTGACGCCGAGCGCCTCGGCCATGCACGCCATCGTCGACGCCGTGCCCATGGTGTTGCAGGTGCCCGCCGACCGAGACATGCCCGCTTCCGCCGACAGAAAACGATGCAGATCGATCTCGCCCGCCTTGAGCGACTCGTGCAGCTTCCAGACCGCCGTGCCCGAGCCGATGTCCTTGCCGTCGAGCTTGCCGTTGAGCATCGGGCCGCCGCTCACGACGAGCGCGGGCACATCGCAGCTGGCCGCGCCCATCAGCAGCGCGGGGGTCGTCTTGTCGCAGCCGCACAGCAGCACCACGGCGTCGATGGGGTTGCCGCGGATCGCCTCCTCCACGTCCATCGAGGCGAGGTTGCGCGTGAGCATCGCGGACGGCCGCAGGTTCGATTCGCCGTTCGAGAACACCGGAAACTCCACCGGGAAGCCGCCCGCCTCGAAAATGCCGCGTTTGACGTGCTCCGCCAGCTTGCGGAAGTGCGCGTTGCAGGGCGTGAGCTCCGACCACGTATTGCAGATGCCGACGATGGGCCGGCCGTCGAATTCGTGATCGGGAATCCCCTGGTTCTTCATCCAGCTCCGGTACATGAAACCGTTCTTGTCGGCAGTGCCGAACCAGAGTTGCGAGCGCAGTTTGGGTTTGCTGGACGGCATCGTAAGTGTGGTCGAGAGGCTAGATGTGCGTGCAGTCTAAAAATAAAATTGATAACCTACTAATGAAAATTTGGCCGTCTGACATATCCGTTTCTATATCGGTATAAATACCTAAACCATGCTGAATACGAACCCCTGGTACGTGCGCACGCGCCTGAAGACGCGCCAACTGCTGCTGGTCGTCGCGCTGGCCGAGGAAGGCAACATCCACCGCGCGGCGGAGGCGCTCAACATGACGCAGCCGGCCGCCTCGAAGCTGCTGCGGGAATTGGAGGAGATGCTAGAAGCGGTGCTGTTCGAGCGGCTGCCGCGCGGGGTCCGTCCGACGCTTTACGGCGATGCGCTGATTCGCTATGCGCGCGCGGTGCTCGGCAGCCTCGAGCAGGCACAGGACGAATTGGCGGCGTTGAAGGCCGGACGCCTCGGGCATGTCGCGGTGGGCGCGATCACGTCGCCGGGGGTACGCGTGCTGCCCGGCGCCATCGCGGCCGTCAAACGCGCGCATGCGAATCTGCGCGTCTCGGTCGAGATCGACACCAGCAACGTGCTGCTCGAGCGGCTCGCGCAAGACAAGCTGGACGTGGTGATCGGCCGGCTGTCGGCCGAGCACGACAAGCTCGAGCTGCGCTACGAGCCGCTGGCCGGCGAGCCCATATGCGCGGTAGTGCGCCACGGGCATCCGCTACTGGGAGGCAAACCGCTGACGCTCGCCGACGTGCGCGGCAGCGCATGGATCGTGCCGCCGTCCAATACCGTGCTCCGGCACCGCTTCGAGCTGATGTTCCAGCGCGCGAGCCTCGCGCCGCCCGCGAACGTCGTGGAGACGGCCGCGCTGCTGTTCATCACGCAGGCGCTCGAAAAAAGCGACATGATCGCCGTGCTCGCCGAAGACGTCGCCCGCTACTACGCGGGGCACGGCATGGTGGAGATCCTGCCGCTGCCGATGGAGTGCCGCATGGACGAGTTCGGCCTCATCACGCCCGCGAACAAGCTGCTGTCGCCGGCGGCGGCCGTGATGATCGAGGCATTGCGCGTGGCGAGCCGCGAGACGTATGAACTGCCTTACCGGGAACTGCCGGCCGCGGCAAACGCCACGCGCGACCGGTGACGCGCGTTCTCCGCCTCAGCGCAAGTCGGGAAAGTCTTCTTCCCAGTATTCGTCGGGCAACCGCGCGGCACCGCCCGCGCGCTCCATTTCGCGGCGCCGCAGTTCGACACGTCGAATCTTGCCCGAAATGGTTTTCGGCAGATCGCTGAACTGGATGCGGCGGATCCGCTTGTACGGCGCGAGCCGCTCGCGCGCGAAACGGAACACCTCGCGCGCGAGGTCGGGGCCGATCTCGTAGCCCTGGCGCACGATCACGAACGCCTTCGGCACCGCGAGACGCAACGGATCGGGACTCGGCACCACGGCCGCCTCCGCGATCGCCTCGTGTTCGATCAGCACGCTTTCCAGCTCGAACGGGCTGAGCCGGTAGTCCGACGACTTGAACACGTCGTCCGACCGGCCGACATACACGTAGTAGCCGTCCTCGCGGCGCAGCGCGACGTCCGAGGTATGGTAGTAACCGTTGCGCATCGCGTGGCCGGTCGCCTGCGCGTTGTTCGCGTAGCCCGTCATCAGGCCCAGCGGGCGCGCCGCGAGCGGCAACGCAATCTCGCCTTCGGCCACGCGCCTGTCATCCGCATCCACGAGCTCGATCCGGTAGCCGGGCAGCGGCCGCCCCATCGATCCGGCCACCACCGGCTGGCCCGGCGAGTTGCCGATCTGGCAGGTGGTCTCGGTCTGCCCGAAGCCGTCGCGGATCGTGACGTTCCAGGCGTGCCGCACGCGCTCGATCACCTCTGGGTTGAGCGGCTCGCCCGCGCCGACGATCTCGCGCAGCTTCACCGGATACGAAGCGAGCGGCTCCTGCACCATCAGCCGCCACACCGTCGGCGGCGCACAAAGCGTGGTCACGCCGCAGCGCACCAGCACCTCGAGCGTATCCTGCGGCACGAAGCGCGCGTAGTTATAAACGAATACGCAGGCCTGCGCGTTCCACGGCGCGAAGAAGCAGCTCCATGCGTGCTTCGCCCAGCCCGGCGAACTGATGTTCCAATGCACGTCGCCCGGCTGCAAGCCGATCCAGTACATGGTCGACAGATGACCGACCGGGTAGCTCTGATGCGTATGCTCGACCAGCTTCGGCTTCGAGGTGGTGCCCGACGT
>CAUPOD010000041.1:0-11117 GCA_963512745.1 uncultured Burkholderia sp.
TCAGACTTCCCTTTAAAAACGCCCGTCTAGCTATCTAGACGGGCGTTTTGCTTTTTGCGGCTCAGACCGTACCAACCACTCGCAACGTGCCGGTCAGGTGCGACGCGTTGCCGTTTTTCTCCACGATGTTGGTGTACACAACGCCGCGTTCGAAGTCCTCGACGTGCACGACCTGATCACCAGAAGTCGGCTCGCTCCAATACACCATGTACAACTGCGGGCGTAGCTGTACTGCCGTGTATTTGACCGTGTCTTGAGTCGCGGGCGTCCCGGCGGTCGTGGCGAACGACATCGTCTGCCCGTCCTTGTCGAATGTGAGACGGAACGCCATTTGACCGAATTGCACGTCGACGACCTTGCCCACGGCGGGGAAGGTCGATGGCGTGGCCGTGGAGGCGCTCGCGGCACGGACGGGCCATTCCATTTCCCCCTTGACCACCTTTGCGCTGAGCTCGAGCGTTTCGAGGCCGCCGAGCTTCGGGTAAGCGCGCTTCATCGCGTTGATCAGTTCCGCCGCATTGGCGGTTTTGGCATCTTCGCGATTGAAAGTCTGCAGGTAATCGGCCGTATTGTTGACCGCGGCCAGGCCCTGCGGCATCGGGCCGACGAAATGCCCGGGGATCACCACGCGCGGATTGAACGTCTTGATGCTCCCGAGCGTATCGATCCATGCCTGGCGCGACGCGAGCGTGGGCGTATCGGCGATGAAGACGTGCGTGCCGTTTTCGACGATCACGCCACCCGCCACAGTCTGTAGCGACGGAATCCACAAGTAGGTACGCTTCGGATCCGGACCCTTCAGGCCCATGATTTTGATCGGCTGTCCTTCGAGCGTGAATTGGTCGCTGTTCAGCGGTTCGGGCACGACGATCTGCTTGGGCGCCTGATCCTTCATCTGAGGCCCCCAGAAGGCGAGTTTATCGGCTTGAGTAGCCTTGATCGCCTGTACGGTCTCGGGCGTCGCGACGATCTTCACGTCCGGGAACGCTTGTTTGATCACATCCAATCCAAAATAGAAATCCGGATCGCTATGGCTGATGTAGACGAGCGTTAGGCGTTTGCCGCTTGCCTTGAGACGGCGCACCAGCTCCTCGGCGTTCTTGCGCTCGAATTGCGCGTCGATCAGGATTGCCTCGCGCTGTCCCGTGAGAATCTCCGACGACACCTGAAACAGGCTGTTGTCCCCGGGGTTGTAGAGGTCGATATTGAGGGGCACTGCATCGGTAGCTTGTGCTGCATGGCTGGCGGCTACAAATCCCAATGCAAGCATTGGGCGGAACAGTCGGTTGATCAATGTCATACGGACTCCAGTTCATGATTAAATTTTTCACTGCTTCGTCATACTAAGTTTCGTAAAAATAAGTGGATAGACACCGAGTCGATCAGGTTTGTTAATCCGTTAGATCAGATGGGACGAGCGCATCGCAGACACAGCGAACGGTCAATGCGAAAACGCAGCAGCCAGTGATAAATGAGCGCAGTCATACCGTGTGGTTTCCGCGCGCATCTCATATTGATTCGCATCGAGCCGTTATGATGGCGATCCATTTTTATACTCCCGATTACATCGATCGAATATGGACCGGATCGTCGCCGCCGAAGTGTTTGTATCGATCGTCGAGCGGGGCAGTTTGACTGCCGCGGCGCATACGTTGGGCATGTCGCGTGCGATGGTCACACGCTATCTCGCCCAGATGGAAGATTGGGCGCAAGCGCGCCTGCTGCACCGGAGTACACGGCGTATAAGCCTCACGCCGGCGGGGGAGACCACGTTGGGACGATGTCGCGAACTGCTCGACATCGCCGGCCGGATCGTTGTCGGCAATGTCGCGCCGAACCCGATTCCGCATGGCTGCGTGCGCGTGGCCTGTTCGCAGTTTCTCGCGCAGGTCCTGTTGAGCGTCGCGTTGCCGGCTTACTTGCGGCGTTATCCGAATACGGACGTAGATTTGGTCGTAGAGGGCCATGCGGTCAATCTCGTCGAGGAGCGCATCGATCTCGCGGTACGCGTGACCAATACGCCCGATCCCCAACTGATCGCGCGGCCGCTCTGCGTGTGCGAATCGGTGGTTTGTGCGGCGCCATCCTATTTGCGCGAGCGCGGCGTGCCACGCGAGATCGATGATCTGCGCCGGCACAACTGCCTGACTTATACGCATATGGGCAAGCGCGCGTGGCATTTCACGAGGACGGAAACGGGGGGCGCAGTCAGCGTGCCGGTGGACGGAAATTTTCGAGCCAACGATTCGATGACGCTGCTCGCCGCAGGCTGCGCGGGGGCGGGCGTGGTGCTGCAGCCACGCCTGGCCGCCACGCCGTGGATCGAGCAAAGGGCGTTGATCCAGCTGTTGCCGGACTACGTGCCGCAGCCGCTGGGTATCCACGCGTTGTATCGGACGCGGCACCGCATGTCGTCGGCACTACGCGCACTGCTCGATTTCCTGGTCGAGTGGTTCGCGGCAGGAGCAACGGGCATGGATGATGGCGATCCGATGCGGCTGGCGAACGAGGCTGGTATGCGCGGCACTCCTGGCGTATCGTGATAACTCCTCGACGACGGCCTGCGGGCGCGAGCTCATGAAATTTCAACGATTCCAGTTCAAGCGCGCGTTGCTCGGCGTGGTTTTGGCCGGAGCGGCCGCGCAGATATCGGCCGGCGCGGCATCGGGCGGCGGTTTGATCCTCGATACGCAAAGCGGCATTCACGGCGGCGGCCCGGGCGGCACGGTACTGCAAACGGCGCCCCTGGCGCATGCACGGGCCGTCGAGGGCACCGAATTCAGCGGGAGTACAGACGGTCAGGCGCCGATGATTATCGAGCCGCGCATCGTGTTGCCGGGCAGCCATGCCAGATCGGCATCTGTCGGCGCCACCGACACCACCGGTTCGACGCGCGCGGTCCCGAGCGGTGGCGCAGCCGTCGCGCAATAGCCGCGATCATGCGCTCGCGTGATCGTACGTTTCGCCGAGTCGCTTTAGTTTAGCTGTCGCGATGTTCGATTGCGAAACGCGCGCCGTCGTCCTGGCCGAGCGCTTCGCACAAGTAAGGCAGCGCTTCTTTCATGGCGCCGAGTAGGGTATAGGGCGGATTGATAATGAACATGCCGCTGCCGAACAGACCGTGACCGTCGGTAGGCGGTTGACTGACGGTGAGCGATACGTGCAGCCAGTTGTCCGGATGCAGCCGTTTCAACTGATCAGGAAATTGCCGCGATTCGGGCCGGCTGACTTGCGGATACCAAATCGCGTAACAGCCCGTGGCGAAACGTTTCAGACATTCCTCGACGCATGTCAGCGTGCGCGCGTAATCGCGTTTGTCCTCGTAGGACGGATCGATCAATACCAATGCGCGGCGAGGCGCGGGCGGCAAAATCGCCTTGATGCCTTCGAAGCCGTCGCCGGCATAGACCATCGCGCGGCGCCCCGCATCGCGGAAATTGTGGCGCAGCACGTCGATTTCGGTGCTGTGCAGCTCGAATAGCCGCAGACGGTCCTGTTCGCGCAGCAGACGCCATGCCAGATACGGGGAGCCCGGATAGAACTGCAAGTCGCGGCCGTTGTTGAGACCCTCGACTTCCGCGCGGTAATCGGCCAACGCACTGGGAAGATCGGCGGCCTCCCAGAGTTTGTCGATGCCCGTTTCGGCTTCGGCGGTCTTGGCCGCGTAGCCTTCGCGCAGCGCATAGACGCCCGCGCCCGCGTGTGTATCGATATACCAGTACGGTTTATCTTTCTGGTTCAGATACTGCAGGATTTGCACCACGACCATGTGCTTGAGTACATCTGCGTGATTGCCGGCGTGGAAGGCGTGACGGTAGCTGAGCATGGCGTGCGGATCGAAGACGAGAAGGGCGGCGCATATTGAAACATAGCGCATGAAGCGCCGGTATTGTACGCGAGACGGCGGCAAGCTCCGTTTCGTGGACGCCAATAAAAAACGCGCTTCCCGGGGACGGAAAGCGCGTCGTGCGGCGACGGCGAACGGCGGCTGCCGGCGCTGTCTGCCGATTACTTCAACACGGCTGCCACGGCCTCGGCCACGGCGTCGAGATTGCGCGTATTGAGCGCCGCGACGCAGATGCGGCCGGTGCCGACTGCATAGATGCCGAACTCTTCGCGCAGGCGGTCGACTTGAGCGGACGTGAGGCCCGAGTACGAGAACATGCCGCGCTGTTCGTTGATGAAGCCGAAATCGCGTTCGACGCCGCTCGCTTGCAGGCGCTCGACGAGGCCGTGGCGCATGGCGCGGATGCGGTCGCGCATTTCGCCGAGTTCGGCTTCCCACGATGCGCGCAGTTCGGGCGTGGTCAGCACCGCGGCGACGATCGAGCCGCCGTGGGTGGGCGGGTTCGAATAGTTGGTGCGGATCACGCGCTTGAGCTGCGACAGTACGCGCGCGGCTTCGTCCTTGCTGCTCGTGATGATCGACAGCGCGCCGACGCGCTCGCCGTACAGCGAGAACGACTTCGAGAACGACGAGGAGACGAACACGTTCAGGTCGGCGGCCGCGAACAGGCGCACGGCGGCCGCATCGGCTTCCAGATCCGAGCCGAAGCCTTGGTAGGCGATGTCGAGGAACGGCACGAGGCCGCGCGCCTTGACCACCTCGACGACCTGCGCCCATTGCGCTTCGGTCAGGTCGACGCCGGTCGGATTGTGGCAGCACGCGTGCAGCACGACGATGGTGCCGGGCTCGTAGCTGTTGAGCGCGCTCAGCATGCCGTCGAAGTTCACGCCGTTGGTCTTCGCATCGTAGTACGGGTAGGCCGTGACCTCGAAGCCGGCCATTTCGAACAGGGCGCGGTGGTTTTCCCAGCTCGGGTCGCTGATCGCGACCTTAGCCTTCGGATTGACCATGCGCAGAAAATCTGCGCCGATCTTGAGCGCGCCGGTGCCGCCCAGGGCTTGCGCGGTAACCACGCGGCCTGCGGCGATCAGCGGCGAATCGTTGCCGAGCAGCAGCTTTTGCACGGCCGCGTCATAGGCCGCGATCCCCTCGATCGGCAGGTAGCCGCGCGGCAGACCGGCCGCCACGCGTGCTTCTTCCGCCTGGCGCACCGCGCGCAGCAGCGGAATCTTGCCGTCTTCGCTGAAATAGACGCCCACGCCGAGATTGACCTTGGTCGGACGCGTATCGGCATTGAAAGCTTCGTTGAGGCCCAGAATCGGATCGCGCGGGGCGAGCGTGACGGAAGAGAAAAGCGACATGATGATTCGGCGGTAGGGTGGAAAAAGCGGTGGCCCGAGCGGCGCGGCTGGCGCCAGGCATGCGGTCGTCGGGCCTATTGTAGCGAATTTGGCCCGCGAATTAAGCGCATCGGTGCCTAGGACGGCCTGATTTTTGTCGGTGGGCGCTTCTTCGAGGCGCCCTTACGGACTGTCGGGACCGCTTGGCCGCAAAGCGCTAGAATGGTCGTTTGCTTCCGGTCCGCGTGCATATCATGTCCGAACATCTCCCTGAAGCCCCGGTCGCCCACGACGCACTCGACGAATCGAAATTCATCCGTTTCGAGGGCTCGCCGTTCCAGCTTTATCAACCGTATCCGCCGGCCGGCGATCAGCCGACCGCGATCGAGACGCTCGTCGAGGGCGTCGAGGACGGCCTGGCGTTCCAGACGCTGCTCGGTGTGACGGGCTCGGGCAAGACCTTTACGATGGCGAACCTGATCGCGCGTCTCGGGCGCCCGGCCATCGTGTTCGCGCCGAACAAGACGCTGGCCGCGCAGTTGTATTCCGAGTTCCGCGAGTTCTTCCCGCGCAACGCGGTCGAGTATTTCGTGTCGTACTACGATTACTACCAGCCGGAAGCGTACGTGCCGCAGCGCGATCTGTTCATCGAGAAGGATTCGTCGGTCAACGAGCATATCGAGCAGATGCGGCTGTCGGCCACCAAGAGCCTGATGGAGCGGCGCGACGTGGTGATCGTCGCGACGGTGTCGGCGATCTACGGTATCGGCAATCCGTCCGAATACCACCAGATGATTCTGACGCTGCGTCAGGGCGACAAGATCGGCCAGCGCGACATCATCGCGCGCTTGATCGCGATGCAGTACAGCCGCAACGATGCCGATTTCTCGCGCGGCACGTTCCGCGTGCGTGGCGACACGATCGACATCTTCCCGGCCGAACATGCCGAAATGGCCGTGCGCGTCGAATTGTTCGACGACGAGGTCGAATCGCTGCAGCTGTTCGATCCGCTCACGGGCCGCGTGCGGCAGAAGATCGTGCGTTTCACGGTTTATCCGTCGTCGCACTACGTTACGCCGCGCGAAACCGTGATGCGCGCGGTCGAGACGATCAAGGACGAACTGCGCGAGCGGCTCGAATTCTTCCATACCAACGGCAAGCTCGTCGAAGCGCAGCGGCTCGAACAGCGCACGCGTTTCGATCTGGAGATGCTGCAGGAGCTGGGTTTCTGCAAAGGCATCGAGAACTACTCGCGGCACTTCTCCGGCGCCTCGGCAGGAGAGCCGCCGCCGACGCTCGTCGATTATCTGCCGCCCGATGCGCTCATGCTGCTCGACGAATCGCATGTGCTGATCGGGCAGTTGAACGGCATGTACAACGGCGACCGCGCGCGCAAGGAGAACCTCGTCGAATACGGGTTCCGGCTGCCGTCGGCGCTCGACAACCGGCCGCTCAAATTCCCCGAGTTCGAGCGCAAGATGCGCCAGGCCGTGTTCGTGTCCGCAACGCCGGCCGATTACGAGAACAAGAAAGCGGGGCAGGTCGCCGAACAGGTGGTGCGGCCGACGGGCCTCGTCGATCCCGAGATCGAGGTGCGCCCGGCCGGCACGCAGGTCGATGACGTGCTCAGCGAGATCAACGCACGCGTCGCGGCCGGCGAGCGCGTGCTGATCACCGTGCTGACCAAGCGCATGGCCGAGCAATTGACGGACTTCCTGAGCGAGCACGGCGTCAAGGTACGTTATCTGCACAGCGACGTCGATACGGTCGAGCGCGTCGAGATCATTCGCGATCTGCGGCTCGGCACGTTCGACGTACTCGTCGGGATCAACCTGCTGCGCGAGGGGTTGGACATTCCGGAAGTATCGTTGGTGGCCATCTTCGATGCGGACAAGGAAGGGTTCCTGCGCGCGGAACGTTCGCTGATCCAGACGATCGGGCGTGCCGCGCGTAACGTGAACGGCAAGGCGATTCTGTACGCGGACCGCATCACCGATTCGATGCGCCGCGCGATAGACGAAACCGAGCGCCGCCGCGCGAAACAGGTCGCGCACAACGAGAAGATGGGGATTACGCCGCGCGGCGTGGTCAAGCGCATCAAGGACATCATCGACGGCGTCTATAACCCCGACGAAGCGCGCGCGCAAATGAAGGAAGCCGAGCAGCGCGCGAAGTTCGAGGATATGTCGGAAAAGCAGGTCGCGAAGGAACTCAAGCGCCTCGAAAAGCAGATGACCGACTATGCGAAGAACCTGGAGTTCGAGAAGGCGGCGCAGACGCGCGATCAGCTTGCTTTGCTGCGCGAACGTGTGTTCGGCGCGAATGTCGGCGACCATTTGAGCGGGGCGGCTTGAACGCACGCCCCGCGGCGTGACGAGTGAGAACCAAAAAAAGTGGCATGGCTGGCATTTGCGGTTGCTTGAGTAGAGGTTGCACGAAGGGGTCTAGTCTCGCGTGCAAACCGCAATAGCTGGCTACTGCACAACACCTCTCGAGGAGGTGGTCCCCACAATACTCGGTACGGACTGCGTTACTTCGTTAGGATCAGCTTCCCAAAGCGTGTGGCGCGCAGTTGATAGGTCGCGCCGTTGTGCACGATCTGCAAATGCGTGCCGCCCTGCAGCAGCTTCTCGCTCTGGACGACCGGGATGTGTTCGCCCTTATCGGCACTTGCACTCGAAACCGGCGCCGCCGAAGCCGAGGCGGGCACGTGAGGCGTGTGCTTGACCGGAGCGGAGCGGTTTAGCGTCAAGGTAGCGGTGTACGGCGGTTTGGTCATCGGCTAGGTGTGCTGTGAAGCAATTCGATGTAACCACTGTAAATGATAATGATTTTCATTTCAAGTGAGATTTTTCATCGACCCTAGCCGCATGATAGCTATTAGTAAACTTCAGATCAATGCAACGGATCGGGATCGCGACGTCCTGCCGCGAATTCTCGGATCAGGCGCACCGTGTCGATATCGGACGCGCGGTACGCTTCCTTGACGATGCCCAGGGTTTGGCGCGCGTCTTCGGTGCTTTCGTCCGTGGGGAGCGTCGTGCTGTACTTGAAGCGCAAAAACAGCTGATCGGGCTCCGGCTCCTCTATCTGCATCAGCAGGGAGCCGCCGATCTCGCCGTCGTCGGCCCTCACGTCGTAGCGCACCGACTCGTCGGGCGTGAGCGTGACACTATCGCGCACCACGACGTTGCCGAAATGCAGTTCGCGTTCGAGCGTGGTACCGGTGCGCTCGAGGATTTCGCAGCGCTCGAGGCCGATCACGAACAACTGCGGCTGCTCCGCGCGCAGCACGAGACCTTCCCACAGTTGTGCGCGGGTCAGCGGCTGCACGGCGGGCGTATTCGGATCGTTGATTTGAATGAGATGTTCGAAGTTCAAGGTAGTGGGCCTGGCAAGATGGATAGAGGGGAGATGGAACTGGATTTATGATACGGGGCACGCTACAGGAGCCGGAACGTGAATATCGATGCGCATAATCTAAACGACTTGATGTATTTCTGCCAGGTGGTCGAGCATGGCGGGTTTTCGGCGGCGGAGCGGGTGCTCGGCATTTCCAAGTCGCGCTTGTCGCGCCGTCTCGGCGAACTCGAGGCCATGCTCGGCGTGCGCTTGCTGCAGCGCTCGACGCGCAAGCTCGCATTGACCGAGGCAGGGCAATTGTTCTACCGCCACTGCCAGGCCATGCTCGGCGAAGCGCAGGCCGCGATGAACGCCGTGCAGCAGTTGCGCACGGCGCCGCGCGGCACGGTGCGCGTGAGCGTGCCGGTGACGTTGTCGCAGACGATGTTGTCGCAGCTGTTGCCGGAGTTCTTGCAGCGCTATCCCGAGGTGCGCGTGCACGTGCAGGTCACGAATCAGATCGTCGATCTGTTCGAGGATTCGATCGACGTCGCGTTGCGCGTGCGGTCGGAGCCACCCGAAAACGCGAACATCGTAGTGCGCCCGCTGTGGCGCACCGAACAGCATCTGTTGGGCGCGCCGAGCTTGCTGGCCAAGTATCCGCCGGCGCGCACGCTTGCCGATCTGAATGTTTTCGATACGCTCGATACGCCGTCGGGCGAGGGCCGCCACGTGTTGCATCTGATCGCGCCCGACGGTACGCGTCACACGTACGAACACGAACCGCGTCTCGTGACCGGCGATTTGATGACGATACGCGAGGCCGTACTCGATGGCGTGGGGATCGCGGCGTTGCCCGAGATGATGTGCGGCAATGCGTTGCGTGCAGGGCAACTGCAAGCAGTGATGCCCGGTTGGACACTGCCTACGCCGCTGCTGTATGCGGTATTCGTCTCGCGGCAGGGCATGGCGCCCGCCGTGCGCGCGTTCGTCGATTTCCTCGTCGAGAAGCTCGAAGACGAAAGCTATGAAGAACCTTCATGCCCCGAGCGCGGTGCGGAACAAGCGTCCGCGCTCGATCGTTGAATAGGAGTCGATTTGCCGCGGCGCATGGTCATCGAAACGGCTGCGGCGATCATAAGTTTCAATCGGCGGATGCTTGCATGCGCAGGGGGCGAAGCCTATATTGAAATCCCGCGCGTGAGGTTCGAGCGCGCATAGAAATGGCAGCATTTTTGCGAGCCATTAGGGCATAACCGCGCAGTCCATGCAGACCATGGCTTCCGCATCGCGACGCTCGAGAGGTACACTCGGGCCCGCTGCCCGAAGGCGCCCGTGTGCGCAACGAAAAAAGGCCCTCATCCATCGATGAGGGCCTTTTACTTTGATGGGGCGAAACGTGGACGTAGTCGCGAATCACACGCCGTGAGCGCGCGAGTACGCGCGAACGCGCGGCATGCTCAAGCGGCCTGACGTTCGTAGAAATGGATGAGTTGCGGCTGCGGCGTCGCGCAATGTTCGACGCATCGTTCGCAGTGACCTTGTTCGGCCATGATCTCGCGTACGGAGGGTTCGCATTTGCCGCAGCACGTCGCCACTCCGAGTTCGAACTGGAGTTCGTCGAAACTGCTCGCTGCCCCTTCGGCCAGCGTGGCGCGAATTTTCCGGTCGGAAACCGCTTTGCACACACAGACGATCATGATGAAGTGCGATAGGAAACGTTAATGCGAATTATTATCGTTCTGTTCTGCGGGTTTGACAAGTCCCGCTGTGGTTTTTTGTCGCAGGGTCAGATCGAGTGCGTCGCGCAGGTGCTCGGGGACGGAATCGAGACCGTTTCGACCGGCGCGTCGAGATTCAGCAGCGCGCGAGCGAGCGTTTGCAGCGGGCGGTAATCGCCTGTCGAATAGAGGTAGGTGTCGGCGGCGCCCCGATGCGCCGCGGGCGCGCGCAGGCCGCGCTCGTCGAGCACGCGCGCGAGCTGGCGTGCGATGGCCTCGCTCGTGTCGATCAGTTCGAGACGCCCTTGCGCGATGTCGCGCAGGGTTTCGTCGAAGAACGGGTAATGCGTGCAGCCGAGCACGAGCGTATCGGCGCCGGCCGCGAGCATCGGCTCGAGATAGCTGGACAGTAGCGCGCGTACTTCGGGCGAGCCGGTATCGCAGCGCTCGATCGCTTGCACGAGGCCGTGGCCGGGCTGGCATAGAAAGCGGCAATCGGCGCCGTAGCGTTCGAGCAGCGCTTGAAAGCGAGCGCTGCGCAGCGTGGCTTGCGTGGCGAGCACGCCGGCGATACGCGTTTGCGAACGCAGCGTGGCGGGCTTGATGCCGGGCTCGACGCCGACCAGCGGAATCGGCAACTGCGCGCGCACGGCGGCGATGGCTTGCGCCGTGGCCGTATTGCATGCGACGACGAGCGCCTTGGCGCCGCGTGCGGCGAGCCACTCGCAGATCGCGGCCGTGCGCTCGGTGATGAACGCATCGTCGCGCTCGCCGTACGGCGCGTGGCGGGAGTCCGCTACATACAGATAGTGTTCGTCCGGCAGCTGGGCGGGCAACCCCCGCCGCACCGAGATGAGGCGCCGCCCC
>CAUPOD010000042.1:0-11115 GCA_963512745.1 uncultured Burkholderia sp.
CGCCGGAGGGGCGTACCCCTGCCGCGTCCTCCCAAGCATGAACTGGCCAAGGGTTGTCGCACTCCACGAGACGAAGCGCACCCTCGGCCGTTCTTAGCAAGACATCCGCTTAGCCAGGCATCCCTGACCAACCCGGCGCGTCAACGCGCCTTGGCATTGATGACCGCATCCGAGACACTGGCCGGCGTCTCGGCATAATGCTTGAACTCCATCGTGTAAGTCGCGCGCCCCTGCGTGGCCGACCGCAATGCCGTCGAATACCCGAACATCTCGGCCAACGGCACCTCCGCACGCACGACCTTGCCGCCGCCGCCCGCGATATCGTCCATGCCCTGCACGATGCCGCGCCGGCTCGACAAATCCCCCATCACGTTGCCCATGAACTCCTCGGGCGTCTCCACCTCGACGGCCATCATCGGTTCCAGCAACACGGGCTTTGCGCGCCGCATCGCCTCCTTGAACGCCATCGAACCGGCCATGCGGAACGCGTTTTCGTTCGAATCGACATCGTGGTACGAACCGAACGTCAAATGCACCTTGACGTCCACCACAGGGTAGCCGGCCAGCACGCCGCTCCTCAGCGTCTCCTGGATCCCCTTGTCCACGGCCGGAATGAACTCGCGCGGAATCACGCCGCCCTTGATCTCGTCGAGGAATTCGTAGCCCTTGCCCGGATTCGGTTCGAGCGTGATCTGGGCATGCCCGTACTGCCCGCGGCCGCCCGACTGCTTGACGAACTTGCCGTCCACGTCGGCCGCCTTGGTGCGCACGGTCTCGCGGTAAGCCACCTGCGGCTTGCCGACCGTCGCCTCGACGCCGAACTCGCGCTTCATGCGGTCGACGAGAATTTCGAGGTGCAGCTCGCCCATGCCGGAAATGATCGTCTGGCCCGACTCTTCGTCGGTCTGCACGCGGAACGACGGGTCCTCTTGCGCGAGACGGTTCAGCGCGAGCCCCATCTTCTCCTGGTCGGCTTTCGTTTTCGGCTCGACGGCCTGCGAGATCACGGGCTCGGGGAATTCCATGCGCTCGAGGATGATCGGCGCGTTCGGGTCGCACAGCGTGTCGCCGGTCGTGACGTCCTTGAGGCCGACCGCCGCCGCGATGTCGCCCGCGCACACCACCTTGATTTCCTTGCGCTCGTTCGCGTGCATCTGCAGGATGCGGCCCAGGCGCTCCTTCTTGTCCTTGGTCGCGTTGAGCACGGTGTCGCCGGAGTTGACGACGCCCGAGTACGCGCGGAAGAAGATCAACTGGCCGACGAACGGGTCCGTCATGATCTTGAACGCGAGCGCCGAGAACGGCTCCTCGTCGTTCGGGTGGCGTTCGGCCGGCTGGTCGTTCAGGTCGTGGCCGAGAATCGCGGGCACGTCGGCGGGCGACGGCAGGTAGTCGATCACGGCGTCGAGCATGGCCTGCACGCCCTTGTTCTTGAACGCGCTGCCGCACAGCATCGGCACGATCTCGCCGTCGATCGTGCGCCGGCGCAGTGCTGCCTTGATCTCTTCCTCGGTCAGCGAGTGCGGATCGTGCAGGTATTTCTCGAGCAGCTCCTCGCTGGCCTCGGCCGCCGATTCGACCATTTTCTCGCGCCATTCCTGCGCCAACGGCAGCAATTCTGCCGGAATCTCCGCGTATTCGAACTTCACGCCCTGGCTCGCCTCGTCCCACAGGATCGCCTTCATCTTGACGAGATCGACGACGCCCTGGAAATGATCCTCGGCGCCGATCGGAATCTGGATCGGCACGGCCACGCCCTTCAGGCGCTCGCCGATCTGGCGCTGCACGCGGAAGAAGTCGGCGCCGACGCGGTCCATCTTGTTGACGAACGCGATGCGCGGCACCTTGTACTTGTTCGCTTGGCGCCAGACGGTTTCCGACTGCGGCTGCACGCCGCCGACCGAGTCGTAGACCATGCACGCGCCGTCGAGCACGCGCATCGAGCGCTCGACCTCGATCGTGAAATCGACGTGCCCGGGGGTATCGATGATGTTGATGCGGTACTCGGGGTAGTTGCCGGCCATGCCTTTCCAGAAGGCCGTGGTCGCCGCCGAGGTGATCGTGATGCCGCGTTCCTGCTCCTGCTCCATCCAGTCCATGGTGGCCGCGCCGTCGTGGACTTCGCCGATCTTGTGGCTGACGCCTGTATAAAACAGGATGCGCTCGGTAGTGGTGGTTTTGCCGGCGTCGATGTGCGCGCTGATGCCGATGTTGCGGTAGCGCTCGATGGGAGTCTTGCGGGCCACGTGAACCTCCTGGCGGTGCGTGGACACGGTGCCGGAGGGGCCCGGCACCCTGAGACCGTCAAGCATACAGCGCGCGGGGCGTTTCTGCTGGCCCGCCGCGTGGCCCGCCAAGGCTATCGCGCTTATTGCAGCAGTTGCAGCCCGTTGAGCTTAATGCCCGGCTTGATGCCGTGGGCGGTGAACCAGCCCTTGCTCATTTCGAGCGCGTATTCGCCGTTGTGCGTCGGGCAGTGGTTGTTGTTGGTTTCGGCCTGCATCTCGTCGATGTCGGTGACCTTGCCGTCGGCGGTCATGAACGCGATCGACAGCGGGATCAGCGTGTTCTTCATCCAGAAGCAGTGCACCGCGTATTCGTCGAACTTGAACAGCATGCCTTCGTTCGGCGCGAGCTTCGAGCGGTACATGAGGCCTTGCTCGCGGTCGGCGTCGTTGGCGGCCACGGCCGCATCGATCACGTACATGCCGGCGCGCAGCTTGATGTGCGGAAACTGGTCGGGCAGCTTGGCGCCGGGCGGGAACGCGTCTTGCGCGCACGCACCGCCGGCTGCGAGGCCGAACACGAGGGGAAGGACGGCGGCGCGCGCGAGGCGGGTCAGCGAAAGGCGCGGGAACGATCGCACAGCAGGGCTCCTAGTCTGAACGAGAGGCGGCATGGCAGGGATGCAAACAAAATTCGCATGGTACGCGAAGCCGGGGCGCCACGTAGGTTCGCGCGGCGCAAAAAGAAAAAGGCAGGCCGCTCGCGCAACCTGCCCTTCAACGCTAGGAGAACCCCCGAAAGGATTCCCGCTCGCGATTTGCTACCAGCGTGCTTAGTTCGAAGCAGCGGCCGGAGCAGCAGCTTCGCTAGCAGCTGCCTTCTTAGCTGCCTTCTTAGCGTGCTTGTGAGCGTGCTTCTTAGCAACCTTCTTAGCCGGTGCCGAAGCAGCTTCCGGAGCCGAAGCGGCAGCGACCGGAGCCGAAGCTTGTGCGAAAGCAGCCGTTGCGAAGAGACCAGCGACCAGAGCGGCGATGAGCTTGTTCATGTTGTTTCCTTAGCTTTAGTTAATTAACCAAATGACCCGGTTATAGGAGTCATGTCCATAAACGGTGCCATCCACCTTTCGGTTGACAGCCTGGCCGAGAATTTTCTCGCCTGCTGCGAGCCCCACCCGCGGCGGCTGGAAGCCTGCCGCGGCCGGGACGCCGATGCCGGATAGCAAAAAGGGCATCTGCGTGGTTTAACGCATGGCCGCGCGGGCCGGTTGACGCGCGGCGGAAGTTTTTTGCGGAAATCGCGAGCGCGATTTGTAACCGCCGTTACACGGAGGCGGGCGGCGCGTAGCCGTCCCACGGCGCGCGCGGCGGCAATTCGAGCGCGGCGCCGGGTTCGAGTCCGAGCGCGAACAGGTCGAGCGCGCCGATGCCGACGCGCACGAGCCGCAGCGTCGGGTAGCCGACCGCGGCCGTCATGCGGCGCACCTGGCGGTTCTTGCCCTCGGTGATCCACAGTTCGACCCAGCTGGTCGGGATCGCGGCGCGAAAGCGCACGGGCGGCGTGCGCGGCCACAGATGCCCGGGCGCCTCGATCGCGGCGACTTGGCACTTGCGCGTCACATAGTCGCCGAGATCGACGCCGCGCGCGAGCGCGCGCAGCGCGTTCGCGTCCGGCACGCCCTCGACCTGCGCCCAGTAGCGCTTGACGAGCTTGTGGCGCGGCTCGGCGATGCGCGCCTGGAGTGCGCCGTCGTCGGTCAGCAGCAGCAGGCCCTCGCTGTCGGCGTCGAGCCGCCCGGCCGGGTACACGCCGGGCGTTTTGACCCAGTCGCCGAGCGCGGGACGGGTCTCGTGCGGCGAGAACTGGCAGATCGTGCCGAACGGTTTATTGAGTGCAATCAGCGGCATGGCGGGGCGCGGGTACGGGCTGGGCTCTATGGCAAATGGTGGAATCTTAATGCATAATACGGAACGTCAGGTCTTTTGTCTTATATAAGACTTGGCCGGCCGGTGGCGAACCCGCGCGAGCGCGAATGCAAAAAAGCGCGCGCGCGCATGTCACATCGGGCGGCGTAGAATAATGGCGCTCGCCGCACGGCGCCGCCCCTTGCGTCCCTCTCTGCCCCAAGCCCAGCACTGGAGTACGATCATGCCGTACCAGCACATCAAGGTTCCGGAAGGCGGTGAAAAGATCACCGTGAATCCGGACTTTTCCCTCAACGTGCCCGACCAGCCGATCATTCCTTATATCGAGGGAGACGGTACCGGTTTCGACATCACCCCGGTGATGCTCAAGGTCGTCGATGCGGCGGTGGAGAAGGTCTACGGCGGCAAGCGCCAGATCCGCTGGATGGAAATCTTCGCGGGCGAGAAGGCCACGCGCGTCTACGGTCCCGACGTCTGGCTGCCCGAAGAGACGCTGCACGCGCTGCGCGAATACGTGGTGTCGATCAAGGGCCCGCTGACCACGCCCGTCGGCGGCGGCATCCGTTCGCTGAACGTCGCGCTGCGCCAGGATCTCGATCTCTACGTGTG
The DNA here is from genome assembly GCA_963512745.1 of uncultured Burkholderia sp. GTDB lineage: Bacteria > Pseudomonadota > Gammaproteobacteria > Burkholderiales > Burkholderiaceae > Burkholderia. Next base: position 4,758 of record CAUPOD010000042.1, read on the forward strand.
CCTGCGTCCCGTGCGCTATTTCAAGGGCGTCCCGTCGCCGGTGCGTCATCCCGAGAAGATCGACATGGCGATCTTCCGCGAGAACTCCGAGGACATCTACGCGGGCATCGAATGGCCGCAGGGTTCCGAGGACGCGAAGAAGGTGATCCGCTTCCTGCGCGACGAGATGGGCGTCAAGAAAATCCGCTTTCCCGAAACCTCGGGCATCGGCATCAAGCCGGTGTCGGTCGAGGGCACCTCGCGTCTCGTGCGCAAGGCGATCCAGTACGCGATCGACAACGACCGCAAGTCGGTGACGCTGGTGCACAAGGGCAACATCATGAAGTTCACGGAAGGCCTGTTCCGCGACACCGGCTATGCGGTCGCGCGCGACGAGTTCGGCGCCGAGCTCATCGACGGCGGCCCGTGGATGCGCTTCAAGAATCCGAAGACCGGTCACGAGATCGTCATCAAGGATTCGATCGCCGACGCGTTCCTGCAGCAGATCCTGCTGCGTCCGGCCGAGTACGACGTGATCGCCACGCTGAACCTGAACGGCGACTACGTCTCCGACGCGCTGGCCGCGCAGGTCGGCGGCATCGGCATCGCGCCGGGCGCGAACCTGTCCGATTCGGTCGCGATGTTCGAGGCCACGCACGGCACCGCGCCGAAGTACGCTGGCAAGGACTACGTGAACCCCGGTTCCGAAATTCTCTCGGCCGAGATGATGCTGCGCCACATGGGCTGGATCGAGGCCGCCGACGCGATCATCCACGCGATGGAGAAGTCCATCCTGCAAAAGCGCGTGACCTACGATTTCGCGCGCCTCATGGAGGGTGCGCAGCAGGTTTCGTGCTCGGGGTTCGGCGCAGTCCTGATCGAAAACCTCTGAGCGCACGCGCACACCGCGTAATTCGCAATCTTTCCGGAACGGCGGTCATGCCGCCGTTCTTTCCGCTACGTTAAGCAACGACCCAAGCGTGTTCCAATGACTACCACTCCGAAGATCATCTACACCCTGACCGACGAAGCGCCGCTGCTCGCCACGAGCGCGTTCCTGCCCATCATCCGCGCGTTCACCGCTCCCGCGGGCGTGCAGGTCGATACGAGCGACATCTCGGTCGCCGCGCGCATTCTCGGCGAATTCCCCGAGTTCCTGACCGAGGCGCAGCGCCTGCCCGACAACCTCGCGGAACTGGGCCGCCTCACGCAGCTGCCCGACACCAACATCATCAAGCTGCCGAACATCAGCGCGTCGGTGCCGCAGCTCGTGGCCGCGATCAAGGAACTGCAGAGCAAGGGCTATGCGGTGCCCGACTATCCGGAAGATCCGAAGAACGACGAAGAGAAGGCGATCCTGCAACGCTACTCGAAGTGCCTCGGCAGCGCCGTGAATCCCGTGCTGCGCGAAGGCAACTCGGATCGCCGCGCGCCGGCCGCCGTCAAGAACTACGCGAAGAAGCACCCGCACAGCATGGGTACGTGGAGCATGGCGTCGCGCACGCACGTCGCGCACATGAAGCACGGCGACTTCTATCACGGCGAGAAGTCGATCACGAACGAGAAGGCGCGCGAAGTGCGCATGGAGCTGATCACGAAGCGCGGCGCGACCGTCGTGCTGAAGCCGAAGATCAAGCTGCAGGCGGGCGAGATCGTCGACAGCATGTTCATGAGCAAGAAGGCGCTCGTGGCGTTCTACGAAGAGCAGATGGAAGACGCGTACAAGACGGGCGTGATGCTGTCGCTGCACGTGAAGGCGACCATGATGAAGGTCTCGCACCCGATCGTGTTCGGCCACGCCGTCAAGGTGTTCTACAAGGACGCGTTCGCGAAGCACGCGAAGCTGTTCGAGGAACTCGGCATCAACGTCAATAACGGCATGGTCGATCTGGAAACCAAGATCGAGGCGCTGCCGGAGTCGAAGCGCGAGGAAGTGATCCGCGATCTGCACGCGTGCCACGAACACCGTCCGGCGCTCGCGATGGTCGATTCGGCCAAGGGCATCTCGAACCTGCACGCGCCGAACGACGTGATCGTCGATGCGTCGATGCCCGCGATGATTCGCGCCGGCGGCAAGATGTGGGGTGCCGACGGCCGTCCGCAGGACACCAAGTGCGTGATCCCGGAAAGCACGTTCGCGCGCATCTACCAAGAGATCGTGAACTTCTGCAAGACCAACGGCGCGTTCGATCCGCGCACCATGGGCACGGTGCCGAACGTCGGCCTGATGGCGCAGAAGGCCGAGGAATACGGTTCGCACGATAAGACCTTCGAGGTTCCCGAAGACGGCATCGCGCGCATCGTCGACAACGAAACCGGCGAAGTGATCGAGGCCCTCACGCAAGTCGTCGAAGCGGGCGACATCTGGCGCATGTGCCTGGTCAAGGACGAGCCGATCCGCGACTGGGTCAAGCTCGCCGTCACGCGCGCGCGCAACTCGGGCATGCCGGTGGTGTTCTGGCTCGACCCGTATCGTCCGCACGAAGCCGAGCTGATCAAGAAGGTCGAGACGTATCTGAAGGATTACGACACGTCGGGCCTCGACATCCAGATCATGTCGCAGACGCGCGCGATGCGCTACACGCTCGAGCGCGTGATCCGCGGTCTCGATACGATCTCGGCCACCGGCAACATTCTGCGCGACTACCTGACCGACCTGTTCCCGATCATGGAACTCGGCACGAGCGCGAAGATGCTGTCGATCGTGCCGCTGATGGCCGGCGGCGGCATGTACGAAACGGGCGCGGGCGGTTCGGCGCCGAAGCACGTGAAGCAGCTCGTCGAAGAAAACCACCTGCGCTGGGATTCGCTCGGCGAATTCCTCGCGCTCGCGGTTTCGCTCGAGGACCTCGGCATCAAGACCGGCAACGCGCGCGCGAAGCTGCTCGCGAAGACGCTCGACGCCGCCACGGGCAAGCTGCTCGACAACAACAAGGGCCCGTCGCCGAAGACCGGCGAACTCGACAACCGCGGCAGCCAGTTCTACCTCGCCATGTATTGGGCGCGGGAATTGGCCGCGCAGACCGAGGACGCCGAACTGGCCGCGAAGTTCGCGCCGCTCGCGAAGCAGCTGGCCGAGAGCGAAGCGGTCATCGTCGCCGAACTCGCGGCCGTGCAGGGCAAGGGCGCCGACATCGGCGGCTACTACAAGCCCGACTTCGAGAAGCTCGACGCGGTGATGCGGCCGAGTGCCACGTTCAATGCGGTGATCGCTTCGTTGCTTTAATCGCGCGGTAGGCGCTCGGACTGGCGTCCATGCGACGCCGGGCGAGAACGAGAACCCGGGACCGGCGTTGCCATCCCGGGTTTTTTTATCGTTATTTATCGTTAGGTCTGGGCCGCAGGCATGTCATCGGCGGCCCGTATCGGGTAAGGTAAGCACACCGTCGGCTTTTCGTCGGATGAAATGCCACGCGCATTTCATCCGGCGCGTACAAGCTGCGTCGGCAGTCGTTGTTTCCCCCCATCGTTTCAAGGAGCCGCAGATGAGCATTTTCGGAGATATCGTCCATAAGTTGTTCGGTAAGGCCAAGCCCGATCAACCCGCGCCCGCGGCCGAGCCCGCGCCGAATCCGGCCGACGCTCCGGCCAGCGCCGCCGCTGCCGCGCCGCTGTCCGACGTCGACGTCGCGGCGGTCATGGATCAGTTCGTTGCGGAGAGCGGCCAGAATCTGAACTGGCGCGTGTCGATCGTCGATACGCTCAAGGCGCTCGGCATCGACAGCAGCCTCGAACACCGCAAGCAGCTCGCCCAGGAATTGAAGTACGGCGGCGACACGAACGATTCCGCTGCCATGAACGTGTGGCTGCACAAGCAGGTCATGCAGGCGCTCGCCGCGAACGGCGGCAAGGTGCCGGCCGATCTGGCCGGCTGACGCACCGCCGGCCGGGCGCCGCGCGCCGCGCGTTTTCCGGCCGCATGCTTGAAACGGGCCGCTTGCGGCCCGTTTCGTTTGGACCACGGCGAGCGCGGGCACGCCGTCTCCACCCGTCAAAGCGCGGTGCGGACTTCCCACAACTCCGGGAACAGCACGACGTCGAGCATCTTGCGCAAATAGGCCGAGCCGTTCGTGCCGCCCGTGCCCTGCTTGAAGCCGATGATGCGCTCGACGGTGGTTACGTGCCGGAAGCGCCATTGGCGGAACATGTCCTCGAGATCGACGAGTTCCTCGGCCATCTCATACAGATCCCAGTACTTCGACGGATTGCGGTAGATCTCGAGCCACGCCGCCACGACCGACGCGTCGCTGCGCGTCGGCTCGCTCCAGTCGCGCGCGAGGCGCGCGGGATCGATCGCGAAGCCGCGCCGCGCGAGCAGCGCCACGACCTCGTCGTAGAACGACGGCGCGACGAGCGCGTCCGACACCTGCGCGAGCAGATCGGGTCGATGCATGTGCGGCTTCAGCATCTGCGCGTTCTTGTTGCCGAGCATGAATTCGAGCAGCCGGTACTGATGCGACTGGAAGCCCGACGAGCTGCCGAGCGCGGGACGCATCGCCGTGTATTCGGACGGCGTCAGCGTGGCGAGCACGCTCCACGCCTGCACGAGCTGTTCGAGAATGCGCGACACGCGCGCGAGTTGCTTGAACGCGGGCGGCAGCTCGTCGCGCTTCACGCAGTCGAGCGCGGCGCGCAACTCGTAGAGCGCGAGCTTGAGCCAGAGTTCGCTGGTCTGATGCTGGATGATGAACAGCATCTCGTTGTGCTCGTTCGAGCGCGGATGCTGGGCGTTCAGGATCGCGTCGAGCCCGAGATAATCGCCATAACTCATGGCGTCCGAGAAATCGAGCTGCGCGTCGTGCCAGCCTTCGGGCGCGGCGCCGGTCTGAGCCTGCGCGCCCGCGAACGGGCAGCCGCGCGCGGCGGAAGAAACGGGTGGGGTGAGGTCGGTCATGATGCGTTTCGCTGCATGGCGGCGTGGCGCCGCAGCCGGCGCGCAACACGGCGCGGCAAGCCCGGCGGGTTGTGGATATGCAGCCGATGATAGTGAGCTTCGCGCGAAATGTGCTTGCGAAAACCGCCGCGAAACGCGTGCGAGCCGCATTAAATTTCGCCGAAGCGCGGTTGCTGTGCCGAAAATGCGGGAGGCTTGAATATGGGCGCCGAGACACGCCTCGCGACCCTCATGGCGAGCCCGCGGCGACCGCGAAAAGGCCGTCGCCAAAAAGACAGCGGCGCGGCACCTCTCGATGCGCGCGCCGCTCGTGCGACAGCGCGCCCGGCTTGCGCCGGGCCGCGCGTCCGACGGACCGGAATCAGAAGATGTTGCGGAACCCGATCGCGATGCCCGTGTTGTTGTTGCGGCCCGGGTAGTCGACCGTGAACGCGCCGGTGCCGCGCGAGTAATCGACCGTGCCGTACACTTCGGTGCGCTTCGACAGCGAGTATTCGGCCAGCACCGTCGCCGAGTAGTTGACGCCGTTGCCCAGCGCGCCGTTCGCGAGCGCGGCGTTGCGCGCGTGGTCGTAGTAGCCGGCCACCGTCAGCATGAGCGGCGACGTGACTTGCCAGGTCGAGCCGACGTAGGCCGAGTCGTCGATGCGGTTCGGGCTCAGCGTCGTCAGCACGGGCGTGCCGCCGCCTTGCTGCATGTCCAGGTCGGTCAGGCCCGTATGGTCCTGGCCGTGCAGCCAGCCGGCCAGCAGCTTGAAGCCCGGCGTGACCGCATAGACCGCGCTCACGTTGACGATGCTGAACTTCTTGCCCCGGAAATCGTTCTGCTGGAAGCCCGCGTCGGCCGATATCGGGCCGAACGTGTACGAGGCCGTGAAGCCGGCCATGCTGTTCTGGCCTTGATGGCCCGCCACGCCGCCGAAGCCGTAGATGCCCTCGACGTTGAGGCCGCCGAACTGGCCCGTGTACTTGACCGAGCTGTTCGAGATCAGGAACGGTCCGACGCCGTTGTAGATCCAGCTGTCCTGCCAATAGTCGCCGACCGTCATCGGGTCGTACACGTTGCCCATCACGTCGAACAGCGGCGTGTTCTGACGGCCGACCGTGAGCGTGCCGTACTGGCTGCTCGACAGGCCGACATAGGCCATACGCGAGAACAGCGAGTTGGGGTTGCTTTGCTGGCCGTTCCAGAGGTTGAACCCGTTCTCGAGGCGGAACACGGCCGACAGGCCGCCGCCGAGATCCTCGCTACCCTTCAAGCCCCAGCGGCTCGGCGTGACCGCGCCCACCGTCATCTGGGTCTGGCCGTCGTTATGGGCGTTCGCGTTGGTCTGATAGCGCAGCGCGGTATCGACGAGGCCGTACAGCGTGACGGAGCTTTGCGCGAATGCCGATTGGGCAGCCAGCGCGAGCAGTGCACCCCCGGCGAGGCAGGTATAGGAGTTTTTTTTCATGGCAGGTCCGTTATTTTTTTAGGAAGCCGCGG
>CAUPOD010000043.1:0-10999 GCA_963512745.1 uncultured Burkholderia sp.
CGATCGCGCGCCTCGACGCGCTCGGCATCCGCAGCGTGCTGCTGACGGGCGACAACCGCGGCAGCGCGGCGGCCGTCGCGGCCGAGCTCGGCATCGGCGACGTGCGCGCGCACCTGCTCCCGGCCGATAAAGCCGAGGCGATCGTGCAATTGAAACGGGACAATCCGGGAAAGGTGGTGGCGATGGTCGGCGACGGCATCAACGATGCGCCCGCGCTGGCCGCTGCCGACATCGGCATCGCGATGGCGACGGGCGCCGACGTGGCCATGCACGCGGCCGGCATCACGCTGATGCGCGGCGACCCGGTACTCGTGGCGAGCGCGCTCGACATCTCGCGCCGCACCTACGCGAAGATCCGGCAGAACCTGTTCTGGGCCTTCGTCTACAACTTGGCCGGGATTCCGCTCGCGGCGTTCGGCCTGCTCAACCCGATGGTGGCAGGCGCCGCGATGGCGTGCTCGAGCGTGAGCGTGGTGTGCAACGCGCTGCTGCTGCGTCGCTGGAAAGGGCAGCCGTAGGCTGCCCGAGGGCTTCTAAATACGTCCAGACGTGTCCGAACGAACGGGCCGGCCTGGGCTTACGCGAGGCCGCGCACGATGCGCGTGCGTGCGCGCTCGGCTTCGGCGTGGCGCGCCTTGTACGAATAGTCGGCGTCGAGCGGCAGGTACGGCGAAGCGAAGCAATCTGCGATCTTGTGCAGCACAGCAATGATAAGGCCCATGATCGACTCCTTGGTTCACGACGTTAAGGGTTTCTACCTAGGCGCCATGATAAGGGTTTTCCCTAGATTTGCCTAGCGGCGGGATAGGATTCGACAGATGAATAGGGGGTCGGACGCCCATGTTCGGGTATCCGGAACCGGCGGGCTAGGCGGAGATCAATACGAACGGCGAGTATGGCGCGTGCCGCGCGATGCGGCGAGAGCCTTGTGCGGCGCGTCTGCGAGGCGATTCGTCAGGCGCTGGACTTGAGCGCCGAGTTCGTCGGTGCGCTGGGCGAGCTGCGCCAAATTCGCTTGCTGGAGCTCTTGCGCCGCGCTCGCGCGGTCGAGTCTTTGTTGCGCCGCAGCAACGGTGTCGCGCAGATGCACGATCTCGAAGTACTGAAACAGCAGCGCGGCGGCTGCGATCAGTGCGGCCAGAAAGGCACCCAGGCGCAGCCGGTTCATGCGGCGGCGCGTCTCGTCGAGCGCGGCGTGCAGCGCCGTGGCCTCGGCGCGCCAGACCGACACGCGCTCGACCACGGGCGCGGCTTCCGCGAGCGCGGACGGGGATGGCGTATCGGCGGCCATGTGGCCGGCGCCCGGGAAAGTCGCGAGGGAGAGCGGGTCGGAGGTGGTATCGCGCGGAGGCGGGATGTCGAGAACGGGCGGCGGCACGGACTCGGCAGGCGCTTCGGCAGACTGCGCGGCCGCTGCGGGTTGCGGCTCCGGTGTCGAATCCTGGGGGCGCTCTATATGGACGGGCGCGCTAGGCGCCGCATCGGCCGCATCGACCTCCTCCGTCTCCTTGACCACGTCTTCCGCAATGGTTCTCCGCTGCGCGCGGCGTTTGGACGCGCGCGGCTTCATACTCCGTGCGGCGGCTGAGCCCGCAGCCGAAGCCGAAGTCGAGACCGCGGACGATGTTTCGGCGCGCTGAATGTCGGGCATGTCGCCGCCCCGCGCAACGCCCTCGATTTCAGATTCGTTCGCGGGCGCGTTCGATGCAGACGCGATCGGCTCGCCGATCGATGCAGACGCAACCGCGATGGCCGGCTCGCCGCCGTTCGCAGCGGGCTCGCTCAAACCGGCGAACAGATCGAGCGTGAATTCGTCGCGCGCCGGTTCGGACGCGCGGCCCGCTTCCGCGGTATTCGGCAAGCGGGAGCGGGATGCAGCGGAAGAAATTTCGGTCATAACGTCATAACGACAGCACGGGCGCGCTCAGCCAGACGCTGAAGGTCGAAAACGGTGAACAGCCTGCATTGTCGCACGCGATTTTGCGCGCGCCACCCCATCTCACTCGCTCGCCCGCGCGGCGCGCGGATTTTTTTCCGCCGGACCGCCCCAGGGCAAAAATAGCGCCCTGGAGGCAGCGAGCCGACGGCACCGCGCGGGGCTTTTTTTTGCCGCTTGCGGCAACCGGACGCGCCGCACGGCGCGCGGTGCTATATCCTTGTGGCCGCCCGCACGCTTCGTGCGGCGGGCGTTCGTTCCGTCTTCGCCATGCCGTCCAACATGTCAGCAGCCGCTATTGCCCAGGCCGACGCCCTGCGCCGCCACTTTTCCGAACTGATCGTGCCGCTCTGGCGCGGGCCCGGCTTCAACGCCGCGCTGCAACTGCCGTACGAGGCGCTCGATCCGGGCGCCTATGCGCCGTTGCCCGTCAAACGCTATCGCGCGATGGCCTGCGCTCGCCAGCTGTACGTGTTCGCGCAAGCGGGCGACGCCGCGCACGCGGGCGCGCTGTTCGAGGCACTGCGCGCGCGCTTTCGCGATACGCGGCACGGGGGCTGGATCTTCAGCGTCGATGCGCAAGGGGCGCCGCTCGAACGGCACAAGGATCTGTATACGCACGCGTTCGTCGTGTTCGCGTGCGCCGCGTATTTCGCGGCCAGCGGCGAGCGCGAGGCGCGCCGTCTCGCGGAAGACACCGCCGAGCTCATCGAAACGCGTTTCGCGCCGCGCCGCGGCGATGCGCTGCTCGACAGCGAACGCGACGACAACTTCGCCCAGGGACGCCACGGCCCGCTGCAAAACCCGCTCATGCATCTGACCGAAGCATGGCTGGCCGCGAGCGCGGCGTTCGGCGACAGCGCGTTCGACGATGCGCTGCTGCGCACCGCCGGCGCGGTCGAGCGCGCGTTCCTCGACGCGCGCACGGGCTGCGTCGCCGAATTGCCGCTCGGCAGTCCGGGGAACCGCTTCGAACCAGGCCATCAGTTCGAGTGGTATTCGCTGGCGCACGCGGGCGGCGCCCGCCTCGCGAATAGCGCGCTGCCCGCGGAACTCGCGCGCGCGTTCGCGTTCGCGCAGACGCACGGCGTCGATGCGCGCACGGGCGGCGTGTGCCTGGCGCTCGACGCAAGAGGCGCATGCATCGACGCGAATCAGCGTATCTGGGTGCAAACCGAGTACCTGCGCGCGCTCGCGCTGCATGAGGCACGCCAAGGCGCCGCTGCCGACGCCGCGGACGGCGCGCTCACGCAGCAGATGCAGCGTTTCGCCGATCGCTTCCTATCCGCGCGCGGCTGGTACGAATGCAAGAACGCGCACGGCGACGTGACGCGCGGCGATCTCCCCTCGACCACGCCCTATCACCTCGCGACCGCCTACGCGGCGCTGCCGCGCGCGGCATAACGGGACGGCGCGCAGCGATACCGGCACGGCGGCGCATGCAGGCTGCGCGCCTGCGCGTACCCATGTACCCATGCGCCGAGCCTTGGGCCGCGCGTCACGGCAATCGATACGACACCCGGCCGTGCGGATGACCGGACTCCTGACAAACGCATGCCACACGCGCGCCGCAGACTCGCGGCAGCGCACCGCCCGCGCGCTACCGAGACGCACCACCAGGAATCTCCTTGCGCATCGGCGCGGCACTACCTAGAGTGAAGCGCACACGGCCCGCGCGCGACATGCGTCGGCCATGCAACGTGCGCCACGCGCCGGCGGCGCACCCGCTCACGCCTCATCCGTTCAGGAACGCCGATGACCGATATCGTGGATCACGCACTCGGCGCATTGCGCGCCCAACCGTTCAGCATGCTGCTCGGCGCCGAACTGGTATCGATCGGCGAGGGCGCCGCGACGCTGAGCCTACCGATCCGCGACGACCTCAGGCAGCAGCACGGCTTCGTGCACGGCGGCGTCGTCAGCTATCTGGCCGACAATGCGCTGACCTTCGCGGGCGCGCTCGCATTGGGGCCGCGCGTGGTCACGGGCGAGTACAAGATCAATTACCTGCGGCCGGCCGTCAACGGCACCCTGCTCGCGCGCGCGCAGCTGCTCCACGCGGGACGCACGCAGGCCACGTGCCAATGCCACGTGTTCGTGGTGGATGGGGGAGAAGAGAAACTGGTCGCCGTCGCGCAGGGAACGATCTGCGCGATCGGCGACGATCGGGGGGCAGCCCGGCCCGATTAGAACGTGCCGCCCGGCACGCACACCGCGCCTTCCATGAGCACGCGCGCGCTGCGGCTCATGATCGCCTTGGTGACGGCCCACTCGCCGCCTTCCTGACGCGCTTGCGCGCCGACGCGCAGCGTGCCGGACGGATGGCCGAAGCGCACCGCCTCGCGCGCGCCGCCGCCGGCCGCGAGATTGACGAGCGTGCCCGGAATCGCGGCGGCCGTACCGATCGCCACCGCGGCCGTGCCCATCATCGCGTGATGCAGCTTACCCATCGACATCGCGCGCACGAGCAGATCGACGTCCCCGGCCGCGACGGGCTTGCCGCTCGACGCGGTATAGCTCGCGGGGCCGGCGACGATCGCGACCTTCGGCGTGTGCTGGCGCGTGGCGATCTCGCTCAAGTCCTCGATCAGCCCCATGCGCAGCGCGCCGTGTGCGCGGATCGTCTCGAAGCGCGCGAGCGCAGCGGGATCGCCGTTGATGTCGTCCTGCAGCTCCGTGCCCTTGTAGCCGAGCGCCTCGGCCTCGACGAAGATCGTCGGGATGCCCGCGTTGATCAGCGTCGCCTTCAGCGTGCCGACACCGGGCACCTCGAGATCGTCGATCAGGTTGCCGGTCGGGAACATCGCGCCGCCGCCCTCGCCTTCGCCCTCGTCGGCGGGATCGAGGAATTCCAGCTGGACTTCGGCGGCCGGAAACGTCACGCCGTCGAGTCCGAAATCGCCGGTTTCCTGCACGGCGCCGTTCGTGATCGGCACGTGCGCGACGATGGTCTTGCCGATGTTGGCCTGCCAGATGCGCACCGTGACGATGCCGTTTTCCGGAATGCGCGCGGCGTCGATCAAACCGTTCGCAATCGCGAACGGACCGACCGCCGCGGACAGGTTGCCGCAATTGCCGCTCCAATCGACGAACGGCTTGTCGATCGCGACCTGGCCGAACAGGTAATCGACATCGTGCCCGGCCCGCGCGCTCTTCGATACGATCACGGTCTTGCTCGTGCTCGACGTCGCGCCGCCCATGCCGTCGATCTGCTTGCCGTACGGATCGGGGCTGCCGATCACGCGCAGCAGCAGCGCGTCGCGCGCGGCGCCCGGTGTTTGCGCGGCGGCGGGGAGATCCTGCAAGCGGAAGAACACGCCCTTGCTCGTGCCGCCGCGCATGTACGTGGCGGGAATCTTGATCTGCGGAAGATATGCCATGGTCCGATTCCCGGTTAAGCGGCCTGCGAGGCCTCGAGGAAGTCCTGCGCGAAGCGTTGCAGCACGCCGCCCGCGTCGTAGATCGAGACTTCCTCGGCCGTGTCGAGACGGCACGTGACGGGCACTTCCACGCGCTCGCCGTTCTTGCGGTGGATCACGAGCGTGAGGTCCGCGCGCGGCTTGCGTTCGCCGGTCACATCGTAGGTCTCGGTGCCGTCGAGGCCGAGCGTCACGCGCGTCGTGCCCGGCTTGAACTCGAGCGGCAGCACGCCCATGCCGATCAGGTTGGTGCGGTGGATGCGCTCGAAGCCCTCGGCCACGATCGCCTCGACACCCGCGAGCCGCACGCCCTTGGCCGCCCAGTCGCGCGACGAGCCTTGGCCGTAGTCCGCGCCCGCAATGATGATCAGCGGCTGCTTGCGATCCATGTAGGTCTCGATCGCTTCCCACATGCGCACGACCTCGCCCTCCGGTTCGATGCGCGCGAGCGAGCCCTTCTTGACCTGGCCGTCCACGACGGCCATTTCGTTGAGCAGCGTCGGGTTCGCGAACGTCGCGCGCTGCGCGGTCAGGTGGTCGCCGCGGTGCGTCGCGTACGAGTTGAAGTCCTCTTCGGGCAGGCCCATCTTCGCGAGGTATTCGCCGGCCGCGCTGTCGAGCAGGATCGCGTTCGACGGCGACAGGTGATCGGTCGTGATGTTGTCGCCGAGCACGGCCAGCGGACGCAGGCCCTTGAGCGTGCGTTCGCCCGCGAGCGCGCCCTCCCAGTACGGCGGACGGCGGATGTACGTGCTTTGCGGCCGCCATGCGTAGAGCGGGCTGACCTTCTCGCCCGTGTCGGCCGCGAACGTGAACATCGGCTCGTAGACCTTGCGGAACTGCTCGGGCTTCACGCTCTGCGCGACCACGGCGTCGATTTCCTCGTCGCTCGGCCAGATGTCCTTGAGGCGCACGGGTTCGCCGTTCCGATCGGTGCCGAGCACGTCCTGCTCGATGTCGAAGCGCACCGTGCCCGCGATCGCGTACGCGACCACCAGCGGCGGCGAGGCGAGGAACGCCTGCTTCGCGTACGGGTGGATGCGGCCGTCGAAGTTGCGGTTGCCGGACAGCACGGCCGTCGCGTACAAGTCGCGCTCGACGATTTCCTGCTGGATCGCCGGATCGAGCGCGCCCGACATGCCGTTGCACGTCGTGCACGCGAACGCGACGATGCCGAAGCCGAGCTTCTCCAACTCGGACAGCAAGCCCGCTTCCTCCAGATACAGCTGCACGGTCTTCGAGCCCGGCGCGAGCGACGACTTGACCCACGGCTTGCGCGTCAGGCCGCGCGCGTTCGCGTTGCGCGCGAGCAGGCCCGCGGCGATCACGTTGCGCGGATTGCTCGTGTTCGTGCAGCTCGTGATCGCCGCGATGATCACGGCGCCGTCGGGCATCTGGCCCGGCACTTCTTGCCACTTGCCCGCGATGCCGCGCGCGGCGAGATCCGAGGTCGGCAGGCGCTTGTGCGGATTCGACGGACCGGCCATGTTGCGCACCACGCTCGACAGATCGAACGTGAGCACGCGTTCGTATTCGGCCGTCTTCAGGCTGTCGGCCCACAGGCCCGCTTGCTTCGCGTAGGTTTCGACGAGCTTGACCTGCGCGTCTTCGCGGCCGGTCAGCTTCAGGTAGTCGATGGTCTGCTGGTCGATGTAGAACATCGCCGCCGTGGCGCCGTATTCGGGCGCCATGTTCGAGATCGTCGCGCGGTCGCCGAGCGTCAGCGACGCGGCGCCTTCGCCGAAGAATTCGAGGTACGCGCCGACCACCTTCTCCTTGCGCAGGAATTCCGTAAGCGCGAGCACGACGTCGGTCGCCGTAATACCCGGCTGACGTTTGCCCGTGAGTTCGACGCCGACGATGTCGGGCAGGCGCATCCACGACGCGCGGCCCAGCATCACGTTCTCGGCTTCGAGGCCGCCCACGCCGATCGCGATCACGCCGAGCGCATCGACGTGCGGCGTGTGGCTGTCGGTGCCGACCAGCGTGTCGGGAAACGCCACGCCGTCCTGCGCGTGCACCACGGGCGACATGCGCTCGAGGTTGATCTGATGCATGATGCCGTTACCGGGCGGGATCACGTCCACGTTCTTGAACGACTTCTTGGTCCAGTCGATGAAGTGGAAGCGGTCCTCGTTGCGGCGCTCTTCGACCGCGCGATTCTTCGCGAACGCGTCGGGATCGGCGCCGCCGTATTCGACGGCCAGCGAGTGATCGACGATCAACTGCGTCGGCACCACGGGATTGACCTTGGCGGGGTCGCCGCCCTTCTCGGCGATCGCGTCGCGCAGGCCGGCCAGATCGACGAGCGCGGTCTGGCCCAGGATGTCGTGGCACACCACGCGCGCCGGATACCATGGGAAATCGAGGTCGCGCTTGCGTTCGATCAGTTGCTTGAGCGACGCGGTCAGCGTGGCCGGGTCGCAGCGGCGCACGAGGTTCTCGGCGTGCACGCGCGACGTGTACGGCAGCTTGTCGTAAGCGCCCGGCGCGATCGCGTCGACGGCGGCGCGCGCGTCGAAGTAGTCGAGCGCGCCGCCGGGCAGGGGTTTGCGGTAGGCGGTATTCATGATCTGGCTATCGTGGGGTCGGGAAGGGGCACGAGCGCCCGCTTCCCACGGTCCGTCGGACCGGTTGCTCGGTGCTTAGCGCTTTTCGATCGATACGAACACCTGGTCCTCCGGACCCGTGTAGTTCGCGCTCGGGCGAATGATCTTGTTGTCGATGCGCTGTTCGATGATGTGCGCGCTCCAACCGGCCGTGCGCGCGATCACGAACAACGGCGTGAACATCGCGGTCGGCACGCCCATCATGTGATACGAGACGGCGCTGAACCAGTCGAGGTTCGGGAACATCTTCTTGATCTCCCACATCACCGCTTCGAGACGCTCGGCGATGCTGTAGAGCTGCAGATCGCCGGCGTCCTTCGACAGCTTCTCGGCGATCGCCTTGATCACCTTGTTGCGCGGATCGGAGATCGTGTAGACGGGGTGGCCGAAGCCGATCACCACTTCCTTGCGTTCGACGCGTTCGCGGATGTCGGCCTCGGCCTCGTCCGGCGTCGCATAGCGGCTCTGGATCTCGAACGCGACTTCGTTCGCGCCGCCGTGCTTCGGACCGCGCAGCGCGCCGATCGCGCCGGTGATGGCCGAATACATGTCCGAGCCCGTGCCCGCGATCACGCGCGCCGTGAACGTCGATGCGTTGAACTCGTGCTCGGCGTAGAGGATCAGCGACGCGTGCATCGCATCGACCCACGCCTTCGAGGGCGCCTTGCCGTGCAGCAAATGCAGGAAATGGCCGCCGATCGAATCGTCGTCGGTTTCGGTTTCGATGCGGCGCCCGTTGTGCGAGAAGTGGTACCAGTACAGCAGCATCGAACCGAGCGACGCCATCAGGCGGTCCGCGATGTCGCGCGCGCCGGGGATGTTGTGGTCGTCCTTCTCGGGCAGGATCGTGCCGAGCACCGAAACGCCCGTGCGCATCACGTCCATCGGATGCGCGGCGGCCGGGATCGCTTCGAGCGCGGTCTTGAGCGCGGCGGGCAGGCCGCGCAGCGCGCGCAGCTTGGTCTTGTATGCGTTCAATTCGGTCAAGTTCGGCAACTTGCCGTGCACGAGCAGATACGCGACTTCCTCGAACTCGCTGTGACCGGCGATGTCGAGAATGTCGTAGCCGCGGTAGTGCAGATCGTTGCCGCTGCGGCCGACCGTGCACAGCGCGGTATTGCCGGCCGTGACGCCCGACAGCGCGACCGATTTCTTGGGCTTGAAGCCGCTTGCCGTATTGTTTTCGCTCATCCTGCTATCTCCTTCCTCTTCCCGATGGTGCCTGCGATGGTCGATCGCACGGGCGCCGCGCGCGGCGCCGTTTCGTGCGGACCGCTTGTCCGAATCTTATGCCTTGCGCTTATGGCTTGCTCTGGCGGAACAGCTCGTCGAGCTTGTCTTCGTACGCGTGATAGCCGAGGAAATCGTACAGCTCGGCGCGCGTCTGCATGGTCGGCACGACGGCCTTCTGGGTGCCGTCGCGGCGCAGCGTCTCGTAGAAGTTGAGCGCAGCCTTGTTCATCGCGCGGTAGGCGCCGCAGCAATACAGCGCGATATCGACGTTGGCCTCGCGCAGTTCGTCGAGCGCGAACAGCGGGGTCGAACCGAATTCCGTAAGGTTGGCCAGGATCGGCACCTTGACCGCGGCCTTGAAGCGGCGGTAGTCGTCGAGCGAACGCATCGCTTCGGGGAAAATCATGTCGGCGCCGGCCTCGACATAGGCGATCGCGCGCTCGATCGCGGCGTCCAGGCCCTCGGCGGCGGCCGCGTCGGTGCGCGCCATGATCACGAACTGATCGTCGGTGCGCGCGTCGACGGCGGCCTTCACGCGATCCACCATCTCGCCCGTGCCGACCACTTCCTTGCCGGGACGGTGGCCGCAGCGCTTCTGGCCGACCTGGTCCTCGAGATGCACGGCGGCCACGCCGGCCTTGATGAACGAACGGATCGTGCGCGCGATGTTGAACGCGCCGCCCCAGCCCGTATCGATGTCGACGAGCAGCGGGACATCGACCGCGTCCGTGATGCGGTTCGCGTCGATCAGCACATCCTCCATCGTGCTGAGGCCGAGATCGGGAATGCCGAGCGAGTTCGCGGCCACGCCGCCGCCCGACAGATACACGGCCTTGAAACCCGTCGCTTGCGCCATTTTCGCGGCATAGGCGGTGATCGCGCCCACGACTTGCAGCGGCTGCTCGGCGGCCACGGCCGCGCGGAATTTCGCGCCGGCGCTCGCCTGGTGTTGATTGCCCATCGACTTGCCTCCTTATGGAATGCGTTAGGGGCAGCAAGGAGCGTGCCATCTTGGCCGGCGCGGGGTAAACCGCTGATTTTTAATCCAAACCGGATTCAGACACAGGGCCTTCGATTTCTAAATGGAAATCCCCGATTTCAGTTTTGAAACGCGACGAGCATAATGTGTGAAATCCTCCAGTTTTGACGTGCACGATGGAAACGCTCCCCACCCCCGCCCTGCGGCCGCGCATCTGGGCCGTCGGCATCAGCCAACTGCGCAGCCTGTTCCGCGAGATCGTCGACGAGTACGAGGCGCGCGCCGAGCTGCGCATCGTCGCGCGCGGCTACGAGGAGGCGCTCGCCGCGCTCGCCACGGCCGGCGCCGAGCGGCCCGACGCGATCGTGGCGGCCGGTTCGAACGGCACCTACTTGAAGGCCCGCGCGAGCGTGCCCGTGGTGCTCGTCGCGCCGACCGGCTTCGACGTCATGCAAGCGCTCGCGCGCGCGCGCCGCGAGGCGAGCCGCATCGCGCTGGTCAGCTATGGCGCGACGCCGCCCGAGGTGCTGCGCTTCGCGTCGGCCTACGGCATCGACGACCTCACGTTCGCTTCTTATCAATCCGCGCAGCAGGCCGAGGAATGCGTGCAGCAGCTGCGCGCGAGCGGCATCGAAACGATCGTCGGTCCCGGTTTGGTCGCCGATCTCGCCGAGCGCGCGGGCATGGGCGCGGTGTTTCTCTATTCGCATGGGTCGGTGCGCGCCGCGCTCGACACCGCGGTCTAAGTCGCGCACGCGACGCACGACGAGGCGCTGCGCCGCACGCGCCTCGACAATCTGCTCCAGCATCTGCGCGACGGCGT
>CAUPOD010000044.1:0-10989 GCA_963512745.1 uncultured Burkholderia sp.
GATCTGCCGAGCCTGCCGCCGCACGAAGCGGCCGCGGCGCGGCGCAGCTGGCGCCCGGGCAGCAACGGCGCCGCGAACGGCGACGAATCGATGTACGAGCGCTCCAAGCTGAACCCCGTGCTCACGTTCGACAATTTCGTGACGGGTAAGGCGAACCAGCTCGCGCGCGCGGCCGCGATCCAGGTCGCGGACAACCCCGGCATCTCGTACAACCCGCTGTTCCTGTACGGCGGCGTCGGCCTCGGCAAGACCCACTTGATCCATGCGATCGGCAATCAGCTGCTGCTCGACAAGGCCGGCGCGCGGATCCGCTACATCCATGCCGAGCAATACGTGTCGGACGTGGTGAAGGCATATCAGCGCAAGGAATTCGACGCGTTCAAGCGCTATTACCATTCGCTCGACCTGCTGCTGATCGACGACATTCAGTTCTTCACGGGCAAGGCGCGCACGCAGGAAGAATTCTTCTACCTGTTCGAGGCGCTGGTCGCGAGCAAGGCGCAGGTCATCATCACGAGCGATACCTATCCGAAGGAAATCTCGGGCATCGACGACCGCCTGATCTCGCGCTTCGACTCGGGCCTGACGGTCGCGATCGAGCCGCCCGAACTCGAAATGCGCGTGGCGATCCTGATGCGCAAGGCGCAATCGGAAGACGTGAGCCTGTCGGAAGACGTGGCGTTCTTCGTCGCCAAGCATCTGCGCTCGAACGTGCGCGAGCTCGAAGGCGCGCTGCGCAAGATCCTCGCGTATTCGAAGTTCCACGGCCGCGAGATCAGCATCGAGTTGACCAAGGAAGCGCTCAAGGACCTGCTGACGGTGCAGAACCGCCAGATCTCCGTGGAAAACATTCAGAAGACGGTCGCCGACTTTTACAACATCAAGGTCGCCGACATGTATTCGAAGAAGCGCCCGGCGAACATCGCGCGCCCGCGCCAGATCGCGATGTATCTGGCCAAGGAGCTCACGCAGAAGAGCCTGCCCGAGATCGGCGAGCTGTTCGGCGGACGCGATCACACCACGGTGCTGCACGCGGTGCGCAAGATCACCGACGAGCGCAGCAAGGACGCCCAGCTCAATCACGAACTGCACGTGCTCGAGCAGACGCTGAAGGGCTGAGCGACGGTCGGAAGAATGACGCCGCCGCGCTTCGCCTCGCGCGGCGGCGAACGGTCCCCCATTTGGCGGGGCCGAATCGGATTTGAGGCACAATATAGGCTTGTCCGCCCGCGCGGCGGTGGCCAAACGGTCCGCACGGCGGAGCGTTGCAAAAGCGGCACCTTATTCACGCCAAGGAAACGCCAAGGAACTCTATGCAACTGGTCAAGACCGAACGAGACACTCTTCTCAAGCCGCTGCAAACCGTCAGCGGGATCGTCGAGCGCCGCCACACGCTGCCGATCCTCGCCAATCTGCTGATCACGAAGCGGGGCGCGGACGTGTCGTTCCTGTCCACCGACCTCGAACTGCAGATCACGACGCGCGCGGATTTCGGCGTCGGCGACGATTCGATCGCCACCACGGTCGGCGCGCGCAAGCTGCTCGACATTCTGCGGGCGATGCCCGACGGCCAGGTCACGCTGACGCTGAACGACAAGCGCCTCACGGTGCAATCGGGCAAGAGCCGCTTCGCGCTGCAGACGCTGGCCGCCGACGAGTTCCCGACGGTCACGGAAGCGAAGGATTACGGCGCGGCGCTCGCGGCCCCGCAAAAGGCGTTCCGCCAGCTGCTCGGCATGGTCCACTTCGCGATGGCGCAGCAGGACATCCGTTACTACCTGAACGGCATGCTGCTCGTGGTCGACGGCGACAAGCTGATGGCGGTGGCCACCGACGGCCACCGCCTCGCGTACTCGTCGATGAAGATCGAGGGCAATTTCCCGCGCCAGGAAGTGATCGTGCCGCGCAAGACGATTCTCGAACTGCAGCGCCTGCTCGAGGACATCGACGATCCGGTCAAGATCGACATCGCCGGCACGCAGGCGAAGTTCACGTTCGGCCCGGTCGAACTCGTGTCGAAGCTCGTGGAAGGCAAGTTCCCCGACTTCCAGCGCGTGATCCCGAAGGCGCACAAGAACTCGTTCACGATCGGCCGCGAAGAACTGCAGCGTTCGCTGCAGCGCGCCGCGATCCTGACCTCGGACAAGTTCAAGGGCGTGCGCTGGGTCATCGCGCCGGGCCAGTTGAAGATTCTGTCGACCAACGCCGATCAGGAAGAGGCGCAGGAAGAACTCGAAATCGCTTACCAGGGCGATACGATCGACATCGGCTTCAATGTCACCTATCTGCTCGACGTGCTCGCCAACCTCAAGGTGGACAACGTGCAGATCAGCCTCGGCGACGCCACCTCGAGCGCGCTGATCACGGTGCCCGAGAACGAAGACTTCAAGTATGTCGTGATGCCGATGCGCATCTGACGCACGCGAAGTAAAGGTTATACCGAGGGGCGCCACGCCCCTTTGGCATTTTTAAAGCAGGACCCGGCCGCGTAGCGGCCCGATGCAGAACCGGAAGAAAGTCATGTCTGAACAGCAGAACCCGCAATCCGACAACAACGACAACGGCGCCAAGATCGACAACGGCAGCTACGGCGCATCATCGATCCAGATCCTCGAAGGCCTGGAAGCGGTGCGCAAGCGCCCGGGGATGTACATCGGCGACACGTCGGACGGTACCGGCCTGCACCATCTCGTGTTCGAGGTGCTCGACAACGCGATCGACGAAGCGCTGGCCGGCTACTGCAACGACATCCACGTCACGATCCACTCGGACAACTCGATCTCCGTGACCGACAACGGCCGCGGCATCCCGACCGACGTCAAGTACGACGACAAGCACGAGCCGAAGCGCAGCGCCGCCGAGATCGTGATGACCGAGCTGCACGCGGGCGGCAAGTTCGACCAGAACAGCTACAAGGTGTCGGGCGGCCTGCACGGCGTGGGCGTGTCGTGCGTGAACGCGCTGTCGAGCAGCCTGCGTCTGACGATCCGCCGCGGCGGCAAGAAGCACTTCATGGAATTCCATCGCGGCGTGGTGCAGAACCGCACGATCGAGATCCGCGAAGGCGTTGAAGTCTCGCCGATTCCCGTGACCGGCGATACCGAGCAGCGCGGCACCGAAGTGCACTTCATGGCGGACGAGACCATCTTCGGCAACGTGGAATACCACTACGACATTCTCGCCAAACGCATCCGCGAACTGTCGTTCCTCAATAACGGCGTGCGTATCCGCCTGACCGACCAGCGTACCGGCAAGGAAGAGGATTTCGCGTTCGCGGGCGGCGTGAAGGGTTTTGTCGAATACATCAACAAGAACAAGAGCGTGTTGCATCCGAACATCTTCTACGTGAGCGGCGAGAAGGACGGCGTGGGCGTGGAAGTGGCGATGCAGTGGAACGACAGCTACAACGAAAGCGTGCTGTGCTTCACGAACAACATTCCGCAGCGCGACGGCGGCACGCACTTGACGGGCCTGCGCGCGGCCATGACGCGCGTGATCAACAAGTACATCGCCGATACCGAAGTCGCCAAGAAGGCGAAGGTCGAGACGTCGGGCGACGACATGCGCGAAGGGTTGTCGTGCGTGCTGTCGGTCAAGGTGCCGGAGCCGAAGTTCAGCTCGCAGACCAAGGACAAGCTCGTGTCGTCCGAGGTGCGCGCACCCGTGGAAGAAGTCGTGGCCAAGGCGCTCGAGGAGTATCTGCTCGAAACGCCGAACGACGCGAAGATCATCTGCGGCAAGATCGTCGAAGCCGCGCGTGCGCGCGATGCGGCGCGCAAGGCGCGCGAGATGACGCGCCGCAAGGGCGTGCTCGACGGCATCGGCCTGCCGGGCAAGCTCGCGGACTGCCAGGAGAAGGATCCGGCCAAGTCGGAAATCTACATCGTGGAGGGCGACTCGGCAGGCGGCTCGGCGAAGCAGGGCCGCGACCGCAAGTTCCAGGCGATTCTGCCGCTGCGCGGCAAGGTGCTCAACGTCGAGAAGGCGCGCTTCGACAAGCTGCTGTCGTCGGAGCAGATCATCACGCTGATCACGGCGCTCGGCTGCGGGCTCGGCAAGGACGATTTCAACCTCGACAAGCTGCGCTACCACCGCATCATCATCATGACCGACGCGGACGTGGACGGCGCGCACATCCGCACGCTGCTGCTCACGTTCTTCTATCGCCAGGTGCCGGAACTGATCGAGCGCGGCTATGTGTATATCGCGCAGCCGCCGCTGTACAAGCTCAAGTCGGGCAAGGACGAGCGCTATCTGAAGGACGACAGCGAGCTCACCGCGCACATGCTGCGCCTCGCGCTGAAGGACGCGGAGCTGCTGCCGAACGGGCAGGCCACGCCGATCACGGGCGATGCGCTCGGCGAGCTCGCGCGCACGTTCCTGGTCGCGCGCAGCGTGGTGGACCGGTTGAGCCATCTGTACGATTCGTACACGCTCCAGGCGATCATGGAAGGCGTGGATCTCGATCTGACGAACCAGGCGGCCGCGGAGTTTTCGGCGAAGGCGCTGCAGACGCGGCTGTCGCAGGATTCGCTGTTGCCCGAGGTCAATGTCGTGCCGACCTACGATGCGGAGCGCGAACAGCATTCGCTGCGCATCGAGCGCCGTCGTCACGGTAACGTGCGCGTGTCGGTGATCGATGGGGCGTTCCTTGGGTCGGCCGATTTCAAGCAGCTCGCGAACGCGGCGCATACGTTCAAGGATCTGATCGGCGAGGGCGCTACGATCAAGCGCGGCGAGAAGGTGGCCGAGATCGTCGATTTCAAGAGCGCGATGCAGTGGCTCATGGCCGAGGCCGAACGGAATGTGGCTAAGCAGCGCTATAAGGGGCTGGGCGAGATGAACCCCGAGCAGCTTTGGGAAACCACGATGGATCCGGCCGTGCGGCGCTTGCTGAAGGTGCAGATCGAGGACGCGATTGCGGCGGATGGGATCTTTACTACGCTGATGGGAGACGACGTGGAGCCGCGTCGGGCGTTTATCGAGTCGAATGCGTTAAGGGCGGGGAATATTGATGTTTGAGGGGTGGGATAAGTAGATTCAATACCCCGAGAAACAGAGACCCACAAGTTGAGAAGCTTGTGGGTCTTTTTCGTTGATAGCGGCGGTCATCCGCACATACCGCCCCCGGCTAACCACCCGCGCGGCGACGCTTTGGTTCTATCGTCGGCAGAATGTCCGCAAGCGCACGCAATGCCGTATCGATTGCCGAAGCGTTCAACGCGCCGTAGCCGAACAGCAGCCCCGCACGTTCGGGACGCTCGGCATGAAACGGCGCAAGCCCATATAACGCGATTCCGCCGACGGCGGCCGCCTCCACGACTCGCGTTTCGCTCAGCCTGCGCCGCAACATCGCCGCCATATGAATGCCCGCCGCCGACGGCTCGACTTCGAACCACCGCGCGAGCGGCCCCTCGAAATGCCGCAGCAACACCCCGCGCCGCTCCGCGTAAGTCTTGTGCATGCGCCGTAAATGCCGCGCAAAATCCCCGTCGAGCATGAAGCGCCCGAGCGCGGCCTGCGTCAGCGAGCACGTATGCCAATCGACGGTCTGCTTCGCCTTCAGCAACGCAGGTTGCAACGTCTCGGGTGCGATCACGTAGCCGATGCGCAGTTCGGGAAACAGCGTCTTCGAGAACGTGCCGACATACGCAACCAGACCGTCGCAGTCCAGGCTCGCGAGCGATTCCATCGGGCGGCCCGTATACCGGAACTCGCTGTCGTAGTCGTCCTCGACGATCGCTACGCGATGCCGTTGCGCCCAGCTCAGCAAATCCAGACGGCGTTCGAGGGACATCGATCCGCCTAACGGAAACTGATGCGACGGCGTGACGTAAACGAGCTTGGCTTTATCCGGCAGACGCGCGGTATCGATGCCATTCCGGTCCACCGGCACGGGCACGATACGCGCGCCCGCCGCTGCGAACGCGACGCGCGCGGGCGGATAACCGGGCTCCTCCATCGCGACGATGTCGCCGGGCGAGATCAGCACGCGCGCGAGCAAGTCGAGCGCCTGCTGCGCGCCTTGGGTCACGACGACGTCGGACCAGTTGCAGGCGACCGCGCGGCTGAACGCGACATACCGCGAGATCGCGAGCCGCAACGACTGATCGCCGCCAGGATCCTTGTATCCGGCGCGCTCACGCGCCTGCGCGCGCAGCGCATGACCCATGCAGCGCCGCCACGCGTCGAACGGAAACAGCGCCTTGTCCGTGACGCCGCCGAGAAAGTCGAACGCCATCGGTGGCCGATGGCGCGGCATGGACAGCGTGTCGGGCAGGCGCGCCCAAAACGCGCTGGGCGCGATACCGCGGCCGCTGCCGCGCGACGGGCGGACCTCGGCCCTGGTCGCTGCCGTGCGCTGCATGGTCCCGGCAACGAATGTGCCGTGGCCGCGCCGGCTTTCCAGAAAACCTTCGCCCTGCAAGCGCTCGAACACTTCGAGCGTGGTCCGGCGCGAGACGCCCAATTGCAGTGCGAGGTCGCGCGAGGACGGCAAGCGCACGCCGCCCGCGAGTCGTCCCTCGACGACCGCGGCACGTAATTGCCGATAGATCTGGCCGGTCAAATCCTGACGGCCGTGAATGCTGATCTGTATATCCATTTCTACGCGTCAGGCCGCATGCGGCGCTTGCGACTCGGCAGGCTCATGCGGCGTCGTGTTCAAACTCAAACGGGCATCTTGCGCAGCGCAATCGCGAAGCGGTTCCAGCTGTTGATAGCCGACACGAGCAGCGTGAGATCGACGATCTCGGCATCGGTGAAGTGGGGCCGCACGGCCTCCCAGACGTGATCGGGCACGCGGTCTTGCGCGATCAGCGTAAGCGCTTCGGTCCATTCGAGCGCGGCACGCTCGCGGTCCGTGAAGAACGGCGTTTCGCGCCACGCGACCACGGTGGCGAGACGGCGGTCGGTTTCGCCGCCCTTGCGCGCGTCGCTGGTGTGCATGTCGACGCAATACGCGCAGCCGTTGATCTGCGACGCGCGCAGACGCACGAGTTCGGTCAGGGATTTTTCGAGGGACGACTTGGCGAGGTGCTCTTCGAGCCCCATCATCGACTTGATGGCGGCGGGGTTGGCACGGTAAAAATCGAGACGCGGTTGCATGATGGGCTCCTTGGGCAAAAGTGCTGCACGGGTCGGTGCAGTGCCAAGACTACGCTCGCAAGTGGCTACTAGAAATATCCAATTCTCGGAGATTTTACGTAACCACTTTAGGTCGTTGCAACGGCTCGCTTAGTCCTAATTCGCGCTTACTGCTTCCGCGCCTAATCGAGCCGTTCCGCGCGCAAGTCGGCGAGCGTTCCCTGCGTATGCCGCCGCCATACCCGCCGCAAATGATGCGCCGAGCTGAATCCAGAACGCTCCGCTACCAGCTCGAACCCCATGCGCGTTTCGCGCACGAGTTCGCTGGCCAGCGTCAGCCGAATGCGGTTCAGATATTCCATCGACGTGCAGCCCACGTGCTCGACGAACAGCCGGTTCAAATGCCGCGGGCTCGTGTGCGCGCATGCCGCGAGCGTCGCGGCCGACCACGGCGCGGACGGGTCTTGCAGAATGGCGTCCTGCACGCGATGCACGCCCGGATGCAGATGGTTGCGGCCCTCCAGCCACGGCGACAGCGCCGGGTCCTGTCCGGCCCGGCGCATGTACACGACCATATGCCGCGCGACCGCACTGGCGACACGCGGCCCGAGCGCGCGCGAAACCAGAAAGAGCGCGAGATCGATGCCGGCCGTAATGCCCGCACTCGTGAAGAGCGCGCCGTCTTCGACGAAGATGCGGTTGTCGTAGATGCGCGCCGCCGGCTCCAGTTTCGCCAACTCGGTCAAACACGCATGGTGGGTCGTGCAGTCCTTGCCGTTCAACAAACCGGCGGCGGCGGCCAATAGCGCACCCGCGCATACCGCCATCAACGTGACGCCTTCGGCGGCGCCGTGCCGTTTCAGCCAGCGCACGACGAGCTTCAATTCGGCGTCGCGCCAGTCCGGCTCGTCGCCGACCAAACCGGACATCACGATCAACGCGTTGGGCGGCAACCGCTCAGGCAACGGTTCCAAATGCGCGAGGTACAAGCCCGCCAAGCCGGTTTCCACTTCATCGGACGCGGCGCAATAGTGCACGTCGTATGCAGCGGGCGAGAAGAGATTGGCCGAGCGGAACACCTCGGCCGGTCCCGCCAGATCGAGCAAAACGATGCGCCGCGTAACGATGAAGTAGACCGGGATCATGGGGTCATTGCCGTCCGTTTTATTGAGCGAAAACCTGCGCGGCCGGCAACACGTCGGCGAAGCGGCCGGCCAGCACGAGCTCCGTGCGGTCCTTGATGTCCTGCGGCGAATAAATGCGCCCCGACGCGCTTTGCATCGCGAACGTGAGCGTGGCATCGAGCGCGTACTTCACTTTGAACCCGTCGTCGGACGCGTGGCGCGTGGTCGTCTCGCAGCATTGCTCGGTACGGATGCCGCACACGATGACTTCGTCGATGCCGTGCTGCTTGAGCCAGTGCTGCAAGGTCTGGCCATCCGCGTTTTGCGCGTAGAGGGCGGAGTGCACGGTCTTGTAAAACACCTGCGTCGGTTCGATGGAAATTTCCGCGAGCGGGCGCACGAACCCCGAGGCGCGCGA
Organism: uncultured Burkholderia sp.; assembly: GCA_963512745.1. GTDB lineage: Bacteria > Pseudomonadota > Gammaproteobacteria > Burkholderiales > Burkholderiaceae > Burkholderia. Next base: position 8,629 of record CAUPOD010000044.1, read on the forward strand.
GAACGGGTCGGCGCTGTCGTCGGCCGGCTCGGTATGGAAAATCTGCAGCACCGGAATGTCTCGCGCAACGCATGCATCGACGAGCCCCTGCACGGCCTGCGCGAACGCGGGTACGTCGGCGCTATCCCAATACGGACGCTGGCGGAACGATTCTTGAATGTCGATGGCGATCAGAGCTTGTTTCATGGAATGGCCTCACAAGTGCGTAAATGCGGGATTGCGAGTGCATTCTTGTCGATGCGGGCGGCTTGGTCGAGCCAGGAATCGGACTTTGTGCGGACAGATTCGGACATTACCATACCAGCAATGGCGACTCGGCATCCGAGCGCCGCGGTACCACGCCGAAACATGCTTTTGCCTCGGAGGCGCATTTCTGCCAACATTGCGCCCCCGTCACTTTCGTACGTTCATTGCACTTCATGGCTTCAGGACCAGCACATCACGCGACCGGTTGGGCGGCCGGCGTCATCGCCGCGGCAATCGTCACGCACATGGGCGCCGACGATCATTGGCATCTGCGCGCCGCGGCCGCGTTTATCGCGGGCGTACTCGGCGGGTCGGCCCCCGACTGGCTCGAAGTCGCGTGGTGGGCGCGCAAGCGGCGGCTATGGATCACACACCGCACGTTCACGCATTGGGGCATAGGGTGGGTAGCGCTGCTCGTCTGGTCGTACAAGCATCTGGGCCAACTGCCCGGCGCGGCTGCGTTCGGGTTCGCTTGCGGCGCGTTGATCCACTTGCTCGCCGACTGGCCGAATCCGTTAGGTGTGCCATGGATTTTTCGGCGGCACTCGCTGAACTTGTGGAACAGCGGGCATTGCGATTTGATCGTGGTCGGGGCCGCATGGGCCGCGGCCTGGTACTTTGCCATGCACGACGTGCCGTTCGAAATGCGGCACATGCTGCGGTTGGTTTAACCGCGACGGATTCGATTGCGCCGCCGCGGCACTTGCGAACGCGGGTTTCGCAAATGCCGCAGGCCGGGTTCACTCACTCGGCGTCTTTCCACTTGATCGAACACCCGAGCGCAGGATATTGCACCTCGGGTCCCGTGCCGCTCTCGGCGATCTGCTTCATCGCTTCGAACAGATCGCGCCGCACGCCGGGAATCGCCTCCTTGCGCGACTCGTCGAGTCGCCCCAAATACCGCAGCTTCAGGTCCGCATCGAACCCATAGAACTCCGGCGTGCAGACCGCGCCGTATGCGCGCGCGACCTGCTGCGATTCGTCGTGCAAGTATGGAAACGGCAGCTTCCATTCGTCGTTCAACGCAACCATGCGCTCGAACGAATCCTCGGGATAGGCAACCGCATCGTTGGAGTTGATCCCGACAATGCCGATGCCGAGCGCCGCCAGCTCGCGCGCATCGCGCACGATGTTCGGCAACGCGGCCAGCACGTAAGGACAGTGATTGCACATGAAGACGACGAGCAGCCCCTTGGGGCCACGCACGTCGTCGAGCGTGTAGACGCGCCCGTCGGTTGCGGGCAGCGCGAACGCGGGAGCGGACATGCCGAGTTGGGCGGGTGCGGATTCGACGGCCATCGGGGCCTCCTGTCATGAGTCGAGCGGATACGCCATTGTGCGTTAATCTACTCGATGCCGAGCCACCTGTACCGAACCAGTCGCGCTGCGGCGCAGCAGCACTTGATCGAAATCCGCCCCATGCCCATCGCCGCTCCCGCACGTCCGTACCGCGATTTCTGCGCTTCGCTAGGCTGCCCGATCCGCGACACGGCGGGCTCGTGGTCCGCGATCAACCATGATTTGCGGCGCGCGCTTTTCTCGGTATGGGACGACCGCTTGGCCGAGGGCCGCGTCGTGATCTGGCGTCGTGCGGACGACGGATACGAGACACGCCGCGGCGGCCACGAAAAGCTCGCCAATCTACACACGGCGATAGCGGAACGGTACGAGACCTATGGCATTCTGTGCCACTCGAAAGACACCGCGCCGGGCGCGCGCAAGCGCGCCGCCTACGACGACCGGACGCTGCTCGTCCTGCGCTTGGCCGACGAGCCGCAGGGCATCGTCGCGTACGTAGTCGCGACGACTACGGCCGAGACGCTGCGAGCGGCAGCCCCCAAGCCGCAACCTCACACGCCATAACGGCCGACCACCTCACGCGCGCAATAAGCGCGCGCCTTCTCCTTGGCCGCCTCGCGGCCCCAAGCGCGCGGATACTCGTGCAGGCATTTGCGGTACGCGCCGCGGTATTCGTCGAACAGCGCGCGGCCTTTCTCGGGGTCCGCCGCATCGGGCGGATCGGCCGCGTACATGCGCGCGACCCAATCGCGCGCGCCGACCTGGAAATGCTGGTAGGCGAGCGGATCGTTCCAATAGCCGCCCCAGGTCAAGAAC
>CAUPOD010000045.1:0-10981 GCA_963512745.1 uncultured Burkholderia sp.
GCGCTACGTTCGGGACGTAGAGGCCGGAGGTTCGAATCCTCTCACCCCGACCAGAATTTCCCTTGGGAAACCAAGGACAAAAGCCCAGCACACGCTGGGCTTTTTTGTTTTCCGGCGCCGCCTCGGCGGTTGGCCTCACCGGTGCCGCTCCCGCTGCGAGGACAGCATGGAACACAACCTCTTCATCATCGTCGATCTGCTCGGCACCTTCGCATTCGCGATCAGCGGCGCGCTCGCGGCGGTCCAGCGCCGGCTCGATCTGTTCGGCGTGCTCGTGATCGGCTATCTGACCGCGTGCGGCGGCGGCCTGCTGCGCGACCTGTGCCTCGGCACCCTGCCGCCCGTGGCCATCGCGGACTGGCGCTACCTGGCCGTATCGGCATGCGCGGCAGCGATCGCGATTTGGGCGCGCCCCGTCATCGACCGTCTCAAACACCCGATCGTGTTGTTCGATTCGCTCGGGCTCGGCTTCTTCGCGGTGCTCGGCGCACACAAGACCCTGCTGCTCACGCACAACGTCGAAGCCGCGATCCTGCTCGGCACCCTCACCGCCGTCGGCGGCGGCATGCTGCGCGACGTGCTGCTGAACCGCGTGCCGACCACGCTCGAAAAAGAGATCTACGCGGTCGCCGCGCTGATCGGCGCGGCCGTGCAAGTGCTCGGCGAGTTCATGGGATGGAAGCTCGCACTGACGCCCTGGTTCGGCGCGTCGATCTGTTTCGCCATTCGCATGCTTGCGGTGCGCTACCGGTGGAGGCTGCCGGTGGTCCGATGAGGCTCGCCGGCTCGGCTATGCGTTGCCGCGCCTACTGCGGCTGAGGCGACGATATCAGTACCTGCATGGGCACCGGCTGTTGCGCGTATTGCCGTATCGGTTGCGGCAGCGGTTGTTGAGCAGATGGCTGCGCTTGCGGCTGGGCGGCCTACGGCTGAGCCGCCTGCTGATGACCTACCTGCTGCTGACCCACCTGCTGCTGAGCCGCCGGTTGCTGAGCCGCCGGTTGCTGACCTGCCTGCGGCGCCGGCTGCACGGCCGCTTGCGTCGTCTGCTGTCCCGCTTGCGGCACCGACTGTCCCGCTTGCGGCACCGGCTGTCCCGCTTGCGGCACCGGCTGTCCCGCTTGCGGCACCGGCTGTCCCGCCTGCTGAACCGGCGCCGTTTCGCGCCACCCTCCGCCCAACGCCTTGTAGAACGTGACGAGATTGGTCAGGCGCGCGAGCTGTACCGCGACCAGCGTCTGCTGCGCCGTGAACAGCGAGCGCTGCGTATCGAGCGCGTCGAAATAATCGCCCATGCCGGCGCGGTAGCGCATCATCGACAAATCGTAGCTCTTCGCCGTCGTATCGACGAGCGCCTGCTGGTCGCGCGCCTGGCTCTCGAGCGTGGCGCGTCCGGCCAGACCGTCCGCCACTTCGCGGAAAGCGGTCTGGATGGATTTCTCGTAGCGCGCGACATAGATGTTCTTTTCGACGTGCGCCACATCGAGATTGGCGCGGTTCGAACCCGCATCGAAAATCGGCAGCGTCAGCAGCGGCGCGAAAGTCCAGGTCATGCCGCTCGCGAACAGCTTCGCCAGCGACATGCTCTCCAACCCCAACGTGCCCGTCCGCGAAATGCGCGGAAAAAACGCCGCGCGCGCGGCACCGATATTCGCGTTGGCAGCCTTCAATTGATCTTCGGCCTCGACGATGTCGGGGCGTCGGTCGAGCAGGTCCGACGGCAAGCCGGCCGGCAGATTGGCCAGAACCCCCGCCGCATTCAACGGGCGCGGCGGCGGCAGATCGGCCGGCAGCGGGCCGCCGATCAGCAGCGTCAGTTCGTTTTCGCTTTGCGCCGCTTGGCGCCGGTATTGATCGACTGCGGCCGAGGCCGTCTGCACCTGCGTCTGCGCGCGCTGCAGATCGAGTTGCGACGAGACGCGCCCCGCCACGCGCTGCGTCATCGTGTTGAATCCGCTCTGCTGCGAGGCCAATGTTTGCTGCGCGAGCGCCAGCAGTTCCTGGTTGGCCTCCCACGTCAGATACGCATTGGCAACCTCGGACACCAGCGCGATCTGCGCGCTGCGCTGCGCGGCTTCGGTCGCGAAGTACTGCTGCAACGCCTGATCCTTGAGGCTGCGCACGCGCCCGAAGAAGTCCAGCTCGTACGAGGTCACGCCCACGCCGAGGCTATAGATGGTCGGGGGCTGGCCCGCGAACTCGAGGCTGCTCGGCTCGTGCACGGTCGTCGAACCGGCCAGCGCATTCACGGTCGGGAACAACGACGAACGCTGGATCCGGTATTTGGCGCGCATGGCCTCGACGTTCAGCGTCGCGATGCGCAGATCGCGGTTGTTGTCGAGGGCGAGACCGATCAGGCGCTGCAGGCGCGGATCGGTGAAGAATTCGCGCCAGCCGATGTCGGCAGCCGAGACGCCGGGCTGCGCGCCGTTCGTATGGGCGGCGCCCGTGCGAGCGTCGCCCGCGTCCTGGTACGCGCTGCCGGTGGGCCAGTCGGTCGGTACCGGCGCGGGCGGCCGCTTGTAGGGAGGCTCCAGCGAACAAGCCGCGAGCAGGCTCAGGCAAAGCAGCGAAAGATGAGTGTTTTTCATGGCGTAATCGCTCTAATCGATGTGGGGAAGTTCGCATGCGCACGCCGGCGCGGCGCTGGGCGCTGGGCGCTAGGCGCTAGCCGACGAGCGCGCGCTGCAATAGCCGGGCCAGCGCCAGGCGCCGCCGCGCGCGGCCCGCGACGTTGGACGGCGTTTCGCTGAACAACAGACGGATCAGGGCATGGCGCGTCGCGTCGCTGTGTTGGAACTCGACGCCGACGAAATCGCCGTCGCGGGGATTCCCGGCGCGGCGCGCCACGCGGCACGGCATCCAGCCGAGCCGGCCGATTTGCACGTGCCCGTGCGCGTCGTCGGGCAGTTCGCCTAAATGCGCACACGTCATGCCGGCGCCGCTGCACGACAGATCGCGCGTATGCGCGGCAAACTCGCGCGCGCCGATCTTGAGCCGCGCGCTCGCCTCGAACGGGAAGCGCTCCTCCTTGCGCGGACGCGGCAGCTCTACGCAAACGAGCAGCGAGGTCAAATAGAGCACGAGCGCCACGGCTGTCCAGATCGCGTTGAACACGAAGCCGGGCGCGCCGGGATTGTCGATCCACGTGCGCACGAGGCCGAGGCCCGAGAGCACGATCAGGCTCACGAAGAAGCCCGCGAGCTTCGTATGGACCACGACCTTCGAGCGGTCGAGCCCCTTGTTGGTCACCTTGAACGGCCGTCCGAACGGCTTCACGGCCGCACTCGCGAGCGTCGCGCTGACCGTCAGCGCAGCGACGATCTGCGTGACCTCGGTGAACACGGGCAGCGTGCGCGAGCCGGAGATCCAGCTGCTGTAGAACCAGAAGCCGAGCAGCGCGGGCGTGCCGTAGGCGAGGAACTGCGCGGGACTCGTGCAGATCGACGCGATGCCGAGATACCAGTACAACAGCGGCGCGACCAGCATCATCAAAATGAACGGCCGGCTGAACCAGTGCAGCATGCCGTGCACGTAATGGAGCCGCTCCATCCACGAAAAACCCGGCCCGCGCAACGGGCCGTCGGGCAGCAGGGCCACCTGAATCGTGCCCAAACACCAGCGGCTGCGCTGCGTGATGTATTCGGGCAGGCCCTCGGCCGAAAGGCCGACGCTGAGCCGCTCGTTGAGCCAGCGCGTACGATAGCCGTGCTGCATGAGGCGGTAGGTCAGATGAATGTCCTCGGTCACGGTGCCGGTCGGGAAGCCGCCGATCCGTTCGAGCAGATCGCGCCGCACGACGAACGAGGTGCCGACGCAGAACGCACTGCCCCACGCATCGCGGGCGGGCTGGAACACGTCGAAAAACACGCGCTGTTCATCGACCCAGCATTCGGTCGAGCGCAGGTTGTATTGGATCGGGTCGGCGTTGTAGTAGAACTGCGGGGTCTGCACGACGCCGATGTCGGGCGCGTCGAACAGCCCTACCGTGCGGCGCAGGATCTCGCGCTGCGGCGCGAAATCGGCATCGAGCACGAGGATGTACGGCGCGTTGGTCAGCGCGGCGGTCGCATGCAGCCCGTTGTTGAGGTTGCCGGCCTTCGCATGCGTGTTGTCGGGCCGCGTCAGGTAGCGCGCGCCAACCGATTCGCAGAACGTCTTGAGCCAATCGCGGCGCGTATCGTCGAGCACCCAGACCGTGAAGTTCGGATAGTCCACGGCGAGCGCCGCGACGATGGTCTTCTCGAGCACGTCGAGCCCTTCGTTGTAGGTGCAGATGAAGATATCGACCGCGGGCATGCCGCCGCGCCGCCGGAACGTCTCCTCGGCGCGGTCGGCCCGCGCCGAGTGATCGGAACTGCGCGTGAGCACGACGATCGAGAACAGCGTGTACGCCACCGTCATGAGCTCGAACGCAAAGAACAGATACGGCCATAGGCTCGCGAGCTGCGGCTTGAAATCGGGCAGCGTCGAGGTCGCGCGCCACAGCAGATAGTTGACGAGCAGCACGCCCGTCACCCCTCCCACCACGATGCGGTCGAGCGTGCGCGTGCGATCCATCAGCAGGCACAGCAGCGTCACGAGCGCGAGCGTGCCGAGGTTGATATCGAACAGCGTGCTGGGATCGAAAAATTGGTCGTACACGTTGCCTCCGTATTCCGTATCGAGCGCGTTCCGAATCGGGCGTTCAGAACGCGCCGCCGAACGGCGCGCCCAGGCGCCGGCCGGCAAAGGGATTCCAGCCCGCGGCCGCGAGCACCGACCAGGCGGTCGCGCCGAGATGCGGGAGATGGAAGTAGTAGAAGTCGGGGGTCTTCGACGTCGGGCCGATCGAGAGGCCGGTGCTGATACGCGCGTTCGGCGTCGCATACAGCATCCCGGACGGCGCGCGTTGAGCGAGCAGCAGGTTCCAGAACGGCGCGGCTTCCGCGTCGCGGCCGTATGCCTGCAGCACGAGCGCCGCTTGCGCGGTGCCTTCCGTCCAGACGCCGTCGGGCTGCGCGTTGAAGCCGAGGCCCGCGCCCGCGCGATGGTGCTGCAGCGTCCAGTCGAGCGAACGGCTCCAGCCGCCGCTCGCGCGGACCGGCAGTGCGATCAGCGGCCAGAGCTCGGCGTCTAGCCCGGACGGTCCCGCATTGAGCGTGCGGCCGTCGGGCAGCGTGCCGATCGCGAAACGGCCCTGGCGCGGATCCCACATCGCCGCGATGAAGTCGCGCGCGCGCGCGGCTTGCACGACCCAAGCCGAATTGCCGGTCGCGCGCGCGAGCCAGTTGAACGCGGCATAGGCATCGACGTTCTGCTCGGTCGACTTCCACGACTGCTTGAGCGGCGGGGGCTCCTCGCGTAAATAACCGCCCGTGAAGCCGCCCGGCGGCCCCGCGTCGTAGGTCGCGGCGATCACCCATTTCATCGCGGACGCGGCCGCGTCGAGATAGCGGCGCTCGGACGTGGCGTCGTACATCGTGAGCAGCGCAAGCGCGGCCCAGGCGACATTGCCGGTGGCCGAGCCGACCTGATACGCGTCCTCGTCCCACCGGTTCGCGCTCGCGTCCCACCAGCCCGGCAGGTCGAGCGGATCGTGGAGCGCGGCGCCGGCGCGGTACGCGTTGCGCAAGCGGCCGTCGCGGTAGTGCCGGTCGTGCGCAACGCCGAGCGCAAGTGCATCGGCGATGCGGCGCGCCTCGGCCGGCTTGCCGCACGCGACCAGCGCGATCGTGGCGAGCGCGTTGTCGTACACGAATGCGGCGTTTTGCAACGCGGGCGGCAGCGGACGGCTCGCGGCCGCCTCGTAGCTTTGCAGGAACACCGGGCCGTTGCCGCCGACCGCATCGACCCCGTGCACGAGCGCGTCGCAGCCGTTGGCGAGCACGGCCGCTTGTTGGGACCGAGACGCGGGCATCGCCGTGGACGCGGGCGACGCGGCATTGGCCGGAGCGGCGGCGTTAGACGTAGCTGCCGCGCAGGGTACGCAGGCCGCGAGCGTCGCGCCGGCGAGCGCGGCTAGCACCGATGCACGCACTGCGTGTCCCGATCCTCGTCGGGAGCCGCGTGCATGGGTATCGAAACGGTTCGCGAAATTGGGCATGCGATCGTCCAATCGTGCGCGCTCGCGGCGCTCAACCAAGGCTCGCAACCCAACGCTCGATGCGTTGCATCGCATTGCCGAGATCGAGGCGGCGCACGACGTTGCCGAAATCGACACGGTTCACGGCGTTCTCGAACCGGTCGGTCCACGGCTGGCCGCCCAACGGATTGCCGTCGATGCTGACCTGCACCCACTCGCCGACGCGGCAGTTGCCGCCCTGCCCCGCAGCGCCCGCACCGTCGCCGCCCGGAACCGGATCGAGGTTCGCGAGCACGTAGATCTCGTTGGCCTCGAGCGACGGGAACGGCACGTAGTAGCGGGCCTGATCGCCATCGGACGCGCGCGGCAGCAGCCCCGTCACCGTCGCGGACATCGGTGTGCTCACGCCGTCGACGCGCGCGGTCAGGCGCGTGCCGGGCAGCAGCTTGTCGCTGAGATTGCGCGGAAACACGGCGACGACCTGCGCGTGCGAGCAATCGACCGCACGGATCAGCGTCGAGCCGGCACCGATCTGCGTGCCCGGCGGCGCCAGCACGTCCTTGACCACGCCGGACGTATAGGCCTTGATTTCGAAATTCGACAGCCGCGCGATACGGTCGCGTTCCTTCGCGATCATTTGCTCGATCGTATCCTGGGACTGCTTGAGCGCGCCGGCCTGCGCCGTAAGCTGATCGACGGTATTGCGCAGATCCTCGCGCTCGCGCGTGACGGCCGAGACGCCGCTGTCCGCGCTGTCGAAAAACACTCGGTTCCTCGATGCCTGGCTATCCGTCTCCGCCCCTTGAAGCTCGGCTTCGACCGACGCCTTCGCGCCGCGCAATTCCTGGAGCCGATAGCGCGCCTCGTCGCTGACCGAGCCGCTGATCGCGCCGGCCGCCGCCAGCGTCGAATCGCGGTTGACGACGTCCTCCTGCGCGTCGATCTGCGTCTTCGCGACGGCCAGCTTGGCGCGCGCCGCCGCCAGGTTCGAGGCGTTCTTGCGCTGCGCGGCTGCCTGATATTTGCTCATTTGCTGATCGGTCGAAGCGAGGCGCGTGCGCGTGGCCTGCAGCTGGCTCGTGACTTCGTCGTATTGCTGAGTGAGCTCTACCTGCTTGCCGGTCAGGGCGACGAGCGTCGAGCGGTCGACGTTCTGGTTCTGAATCGTGGCGAGTTCGTCGCCCGGAGAGAAATGCTGGCCCGCATGCAGGCGCTGCGCCGTCACGATGCCCTCGATCGGCGTGGTCACGAGGGTGGTCGGGACATCCACCACGGCCCGTTTCGACGAGCGGAAGAACAGCGACGGCGTCACCATCGTCAGCAAGGTCCAGCCGATGAAGGCGACCACGCCGAAACCCACGACGCGCGTGAGCGTGCGGCCGGCGGAGCCGGACTTCGGTTTCGGCTGCGGCTTCGCGGCGGGTGGCGCACTGCCCACCCGCATATCGTTGATTGGTGCCCGGTTGTGCATATTGTTCACCCTTATCTCGTATTCGAAGGACACGGCCCCGCTGCGGGACCGTGTTCGCGTACCCGTGTGCAACGGCACGAGCCTCGCGGCGGCTCGCGGTCCGTGCTGGTCTATGTCTCTATTGGTCTGTCGTCGTGCTCGAACCAGGAGCGGTTTAGATCCGCTCACGCGCTCGGGAAGCGCGGCCCCGCATGGGAGGCGGCCGATTCGAAAGGGGCCGGCTGGAAACCGGCCGGTTGAAAGAAATGCGCGCGCGCAGCGCGCGGTCAGGCTTCGGCCGGATGCTCCGGTCAGGTCGCCGTCGCGCCTGAAACCGGCATCCGTATCCGCCTGGGACACCCAAAATCTATAGGAAATGAGTGCGGCACTTGGTCGCGGATTGTTACGAAATGCAAAATCCGCGGGCGCCAGATAAACAGGGACGAACTAATCGGCACCTAAACAGCCGATTCCATGCGCGGCAGCGATAACGGGTGGTGAAAGCGAACCGCGTACGGGCCCTTTGGCGCGAAGCGGAAATTCATGCCGAATGCGGCCCGTAAATTCCTCTTACACTTAGCCCCGAGTCGGGGCGGATGCACCACTGCTGCGCGGCCGCAGCCATCGGTAAATCGCGATCCAGCACAGCAGCGCGGCCGTATCGACGAGCGCGAGCATCGGCAGCGAGGCGGCCATCAGGCCCGGATACGCGGCGCGCGCATAGTAAGGCGCGCCATGGCGGAATGCTTCGCTCATGCTCACGGCATTGATCCAAAGCACGCCTCCCCAGAAGAGCCCCGACAGACCACCGGCGAACCACGTGGCGCCGCGCAAAGGTCTGCCGCTGCGATCGGACGCATACCGACTCGACATGACCGCCTCCTGAATTTGGTTCGAATAGCGGACACGTTATAGGCGCCGGACAAGCGGATCGAGTGCCCTATTGCCGCACCTCGCGCCCCGCGCGAAGCGGGTGTGGCCCAGCCGCGGCCGTGCACGGACCGCCGCACCCCTCTGCTATAGTCCCTAATCCCTTTGTCTTTTCTCCCGGCCTCTAAGCGTGGACAACTTGCCCTTGTGGGCGCAAATTTGCGCCATTGTGCTGTTGCTGTTTTGTTCGAGCTTTTTCTCGATCTCCGAAACGGCAATGATGGCGCTCAACCGCCACCGTCTCAAGCACCTGGCCAGCCAAGGGGTGCTCGGCGCCAAGACCACGCAGGCGCTGCTCGCCAAGACCGAGCAACTGCTCAGCGTGGTGCTGATCGGCAACAACCTGTTCAACACCATCATTCCGGTACTGACGACCTCCATCGCGCTGCGCATGTTCGGACAAAACGGCCTGGCACTGCCGATCGCGACCGGCGTGGTGGCGTTCCTGATCATCGTGTTCGCGGAAATCACGCCGAAAATCGTCGGCGCGACTTTTCCCGAGAAGATCGCGCTGCCGGCAAGCCTGATCATCGCGCCGCTGATGCGCGTGCTGCGGCCCGTGGTGTGGTTCGTCAACACGCTGTCGGGCGCGATCCTCGCGGCGCTGCGCATCAACACCAAGGACGGCCGCGACGTGCGCCTGTCGCCCGACGAACTGCGCAGCATCGTGCTCGAATCGGGCAGCTTCATGCCGACCAAGCACCGCAGCATCCTGCTTAATTTGTTCGACCTCGAAAACATCACGGTAGACGACGTGATGGTGCCGCGCCGCCAGATCGAGGCGCTCAATTTCGAAGCACCGCTCGACGAACTCGTGCATCAGATCGAGACCTGCTATCACAACCGCCTCGTGGTGTACGAAGGCGACATCGACCGCGTGCTCGGCGTGCTGCACGTGCGCAAGACGCTGAATGCGCTGCACCACCAGGAATTCGACCGCGAGACGCTGCGCGAGCTGCTGAGCGAACCGTATTACGTGCCGTCCGGCACGCCCGTGGTCCAGCAACTGCAGTACTTTCAGGAAACGCGCCAGCGTACGGCGCTCGTGGTCAACGAATACGGCGAATTCGAAGGCCTCGTCACGCCCGAGGACATCATCGAGGAACTGATCGGCGAATTCACGACCACGATGCCGCGCGGACCGGGCTCGCAACACGGCTGGAACGCCGACGGCGAATGTATCGTCGCGGCCACCATTCCGTTGCGCGAACTGAATCGTCTGCTTCATCTGGCACTCCCGACGCAAGGCCCGAAGACCCTGAACGGCCTGATTCTCGAAGAGCTCGAGGAAATTCCCGACGGCGACGTCTGCGTCAAAATCAACGGTGTGATGCTCGAAGTCATGAGCAGCGACGAGCAAGGGGTGCGCACCGTGAAGATCTTCAAGCCGCGCACGCGCTCTCCGAAGGTGTGAACGAGCTTACCGGTTAGGCGCGCGCCGCGTAACTAGCCGTTCGGCCGACTGGCGCACCGGGCTCGCCTGGGGGACGATCGTCGCATCGTTCGTCAACCGGGCCGGGAGCCGCCGCTATGTCTTCGTTACCGCATACTCTTTCGTCGGAGGGGGCCTCGCGCGAGAAATCAGCCGTGGGCGTCCCCGCGAACGCCTCCGTAAGCGCACCGGGCTCCGTCTCCGCCGCCCCTCCCATAGTCAGACCGCTGCGGGCCGCCACGGCGCCGCCCAAGGCCGAAGCCGTCCATGCGGCCGATGCGGCGCCGGCCGTGCGGCTCGCCACCGACATTTTGCTGGCCGCGCACGAACGCAATGCGTCCGACGTGCATCTCGAACCGAACTCGCGCGGCTGGCGCGTGCGGCTGCGCATCGACGGCGTGCTGCACGAATGGAGCACGCCGCCCGCGCATCTGCGCGATGAGGTACTTACGCGCGTCAAGGTGCTCGCACGCATGGACATTGCGGAGCGCCGCGTGCCGCAGGACGGCCGCTTGCGGCAGGCTCTGGCGCCCGGGCTGCACGGCGATTACCGCGTCAGCTCGCTGCCCACGCTGCATGGCGAGAAGCTCGTGCTCCGGCGCACCGAAGCGCTGCCCGAGGCGCTCTCGTTCGATGCGCTCGGCTTCGACGCAGCCGCGGCCGCAAGCGTCGAAGCGGCGCTCGCGGCGCCGCATGGCCTGATTCTCGTCACCGGCCCCACGGGCAGCGGCAAGACACGCTCGCTCTACGGCTTTCTGCAGCGACTCAATCAACCGTCGCGCAATATCTGCACGGTAGAGGATCCCGCGGAAATTCAAATGGAAGGCGTGAATCAAGTCGGCGTGCGCGAACAAGCGGGGCTCAGCTTCGCGGTAGCGCTGCGCGCCATGCTGCGGCAGGACCCGGACTTGATCATGGTCGGCGAGATTCGCGACGCGGAAACGGCCGACGTCGCGCTCAAGGCCGCGCAAACCGGGCATCTCGTGCTCTCCACGCTGCACACCAACGATGCGCCGGCCGCGGTCGGCCGGCTCCTCGATCTCGGCGTCGCGCCGCATCAGTTGGCCTCCGCGCTGCGTCTCGTCACCCCGCAGCGGCTCGTGCG
>CAUPOD010000046.1:0-10748 GCA_963512745.1 uncultured Burkholderia sp.
ATGCTACGACGAGTGGGTAGCCTACAAGGCGCGCCGCTCGAACGCGCTGAAGAAGTTCGTGAACCGGCCCGAGCAGCCGCGCGGCGTGTATATGTGGGGCGGCGTCGGCCGCGGCAAGAGCTTCCTGATGGACAGCTTCTACGCGATCGTTCCCGTGCAGCGCAAGACACGCCTGCATTTTCACGAGTTCATGCGCGAGGTGCATCGCGAGCTCGAGGAACTGAAAGGGCAGGCCGATCCGCTCGACGAACTCGCGCGCCGCATCGCCAAGCGCTACCGCCTGATCTGCTTCGACGAATTCCACGTGTCCGACATCGCCGACGCGATGATCCTGTACCGTCTGCTGGACCGTCTGTTCGACAACGGCGTGCAGTTCGTGATGACCTCGAATTACGCGCCCGACGCGCTTTACCCGGACGGCCTGCATCGCGACCGCATGCTGCCCGCGATCGAGCTGCTCAAGCGCAAGCTGGACGTGATCAACGTCGATGCGGGCGTGGACTACCGCCAGCGCACGCTGACGCAGGTGCAGATGTATCACGCGCCGCTCGGCGCCGATGCCGACCGCGCGCTGCGTGATGCGTTCGTGCGGCTCGCCGCGACGCCCGACGAGAGCCCGATCCTGCATATCGAAAAGCGCGAGCTGAAGGCATTGCGCAAGGCCGACGGCGTGGTCTGGTTCGATTGCGCGACGCTGTGCGGCGGCCCGCGCTCGCAGAACGATTACCTGGAGCTCGCGAGCCGCTTCCACGCGATCGTGCTGTCCGACGTGCCGCAGATGTCCGCGCGCATGGCCTCCGAGGCGCGCCGCTTCACGTGGCTCATCGACGTGCTCTACGACCATAAGGTCAAACTGCTGATTTCGGCTGCCGTGCCGGCCGAAGCGCTCTATACGGAAGGGCCGATGGCGAACGAGTTCAGCCGTACCGTGTCGCGCATCGTCGAAATGCAGTCGCTTGAATATCTCGAGGCGCCGCGCCGCACCGTCGATACGTCGCTGACTTGACGCGATCCGGCCGGTGCGGACTTGCCGCCCGGGCGCTTTCCCGGCTGTCTGACCGAAGGGCTTCCGCACGCTGCGGAGGCCCTTTTTTCTATCGAATCCCGATTTAACAATTTGATGCTTCGGCACGCGCCGGTCTCGTCGCGATGGCGTGGAAGGCCTGCACCGACACGCCAAATTTAAGCCTATTGAATCGATTTTGTTTGCAAGATGAAACGATTTTGCACAAAAAATAGGCAAAAATGTCAAATTCGGTTAAATTGATGAAAAATAATCGTAAGATTTTGAATCGTCAGATGTTCAGATGCCCACAGAGCCGATAAGGTGTCTTGGTGGTTTACCCCTAGCGGAGCAAGGCATGGATATCTATCGCGATCTCACCGACACCGACTGGCAGAACGTCGCCGCGCTGTTGCCCGAATTGCGGCCGCGCACCGAGCCGCGCGGGCGGCCGTTGACGAATACCCGGGCAGTTGTGAACGGCGTGCTGTGGGTGCTATTTCACGGTGAGACTTGGGCTTCGCTGCCCAGTCATTACCCGCCGTATCAAACCTGCCATCGCCGTTTCAAGGCTTGGCGCGAGGCCGGCGTACTCGAACAGATCCTCACGCTGCTTTATGGCGAGAAGGGCTCGGTCCTGTGGGGCCGCGTCAAGCAGCGCAGGCGCGTGCACGGTGCGAACCCGCAGCGCAGAGAGGCAACCTGGATCGTCCCGATGACGCCGTTGCACACCACCTGGCGTACGTAATCCCAAGATCCGCCGCCCGGGCGATGCATACCAGCATCGCTCGCAGGCGGCTTGCATGCATTCGTTTATTGCTGGCGCGTCCAGGTTTGCGAGCGTCCGAGCAGCGAAACGCCGATAAAACCACGCACGGTCAGTTGCTGGCCACCGTTGATCAGAGCGATCTTGCAGTCATAAACCTTGCCGCTTTCCGGATCGAGAATGTCGCCGCCTTTCCAGTCGGCGCCGTCCTGTTTCAGGTTGCGGATGATCGTCATGCCTTTGATCAGTTGGTCTTTGCGTTCGTCTGTGCAATTCGTGCAGCGGCGCTCCGGGTGATCGACGGGCAGTCCGGCCAGCACCTTGCCCGACAGCGTGCCGTCCGCGCCTTGGGAAATCTGGATCAGGGCCTTGGGCTGGCCCGATTCGTCGACGGTTTGCCAGATGCCCACCGGGCTCGTGTTATCCGCAAAGGCGCTTGCTGCGCCGGCCAGCAGTGCGCCGGCCAATACGACGTGACGTAGTACGTTCTTCGTTGCTCGCTTCATGTCTTCCTTCCTTCACTCACTCGATTTTTTCGTTTTTTTATCGGTGCGCATCCGGCGAACCACCGTTTGAACACCGCGGAAAGGATACGACACTTCGGCGTGGGCGTTTAAGACGAAGCCTTCTAATTCGAGGCGCGGCCGAGGCGCGGCGCCCGCGTGCCGCGGACGCTCTTGCTCGGCTCGCGCTCAGTTCAACTGATACGAAAACGCCGCGTTGAAGCGCGGGCTGCGCGACGGGCTTTCGATCGGCGCATCGGCCACGGCCTTGGCGACCGACAGGTCGAGGTTGTAGTACTTGTTGTCGGTCACGCGCAGGCCGAGCGAGACCGAAGCCAACTGGTTGGGCTGAGGCATGCCCGAGTGCAGATAGACGCGTGCCATGTCGTACGACACGTAGGGCGTGACCGTCTTCAGGTAGTTATAGTTCGGCGAGAACGTGCGGTTGAGCTCGGCCGACCAGCCCCAGCCTGAATCGCCGGATACCTCGCCGGGTTCGTAGCCGGCCGCGAAATGCTGCGCACCGAAGCTGATTTGCTCGGTGGTCGGCAGTGAGTCGGGGCTGTACTGCCCGGTTGCCTGCAGGCGCGTGCCGATCGCGAACGGCCATTGGTTGGTTTGAACGAACGTCGCACCCGTACGCACGAAGTCGGTCGAAACCGGGGATTGGGTCGTAATGAGGTTGCCGATCGTCAAGTCGTGGATATTGGTCGAACCCGAAGCCGACGCGCCGAGCACGTTGAACGCCTTCGCCACGTTGAAGCTGAGCTTCTGCACCTGGTCCGGCTGCACGCGCGTGTAGTCGAGCTGCGCCTGCAGCACACGCACTTGCGATTGCGTGCCCACGAACGCGCCGTTGTTCCGATTCTGATAATCGTCGCGCTCGTGCGAAGCGTAGGCCGAGACCGTGCCGAGCAAACTGTGCTGATTGTCGAGCAGCAGCGGGTACGAAGCCGCGAGGCCGACCTTGTCGTTGACCACGGTACGCTGCACGATACTGGGCAGGCCGGGATTGTCGACCGGGTTGCCACGATAGTGGGTCGCCGTGACTTGCGTAATCAGGCCGCTGCTGCCGATCGGCAGCGAGCCGCTCGCCGACAGGAAGGTCGTGTTGTTGCGCCCCTTCGGCAGCAGTGCCGACACGCTCAACTGCTCGCCGAGCGAGGTCAGCCCGTTCTCGGTGGCCGTGAGCAGCCCTTGCACGCCCGGGTTGTTGGTGTTGAGGCCCATGCTCACGTTGAACGGCTTGCGCTGTACGTCGAGATCGAGTGCAGTCGCGCCGTCGGTATTTGCGGGAGGCGCGACGTTGGCCTTCACCGAAATGCCCGGCAGCAGGCCGAATGTGTTCACGTAGCGCTCGAACGTCGCGCGCTTGAGCGGCCGGTCTTGCACGATATGGTCCGCGATGGCGCGGACCTTCGGCTCCATCGCGCCGGGGCGCCCCGTCACGTTGACGGTCGCTACATATCCTTCGACGACGGTCACGCGCACTACACCGTTCTCGAACGTCTGCGCCGGAATGAACGCAAACGATAGCGCATAGCCGCGCGCTTGATAAAGCTTGGTGATGCCATCGGCCTCCTGGATCAACTGGCCGATCGTGATGTCCTTGCCGACCAGCGGCGTGAAGCGCTGCGCGACTTCATCGAACGGAATCGATTTGACGCCCTCGACCTGAAACTTGGTCGGCGTCAGATGCCGCGCGAGCAACTGCTGCACCTGCTGCTCCTGGGGCGCCACCTGAACCGTGACGCGCGCTTGCTGCGGCGTGTTGATCTGCGGCAGGGTACTGAGCGGATTGCTGCCTGGACGGGCTTGAGCATGCGCGTGAGTCGCAGCCGTTAGCAATGCGAAAAGCGTAATCCAGTTCTCGTATTTTTTATGGCTCATTGGCATATCTCGTTGGCCGGTACGTCAATCATCTCATAATTATTGTCATACAAAAAAGACAAACGCGCGGCACTGTGGGCGCCGCGCGTAGGGCATCGCGTGTGCCGCGCCGTTCAGATGCAGGGCGCGGCAGACTGCCTTACTTCGCGATGCCGCCGGTCACCGTACCCAGCAGATTCGTCACCGGCGCGAGCGGGCTGCTCGAACCGCCGAGCGTGGATGTACCGCCGGATAGCGACGAGCCACCGGCGCTGCCCGACACGGTGCCGACTACCGTGGTCACGAGGTTCGTGACCGGCGCGAGCGGGTTGCTGCCGCCCGACGTGCCACCCGACAATGTACCCGTCAGCCCCGACAGCGGACTGCCGCCCGAGGCCGCGCCCGACAGTGTGCCGGTCAGACCCGACAGCGGGTTGCTACCCGAAGTCGCACCCGACAACGCACCCGTCAAACCCGACAGCGGATTGCTCGAACTCGTACCGCCGCTCGTATTGGTCGCCACGCTCACGTTGGTGCTGCCGACCAGCGATGTGATCAGGCCGGGGATCGGTGCGACGTTGTTCGGGCCGTTCACGTCCACGAGACCACCGGCGTTCGTCACCGTGGTGCCGAGGTTCTGGACCGCTGCGCCGAGATCGCCCACCAGCGGTTGCGACGATGAGGACGCGACTTGCTTGCCGCCGCCGCTGATCGCGCCGCCCACCTTCGCCAGTGCGCCCGCCAGCGGCGCGCCGAGGCCCGTGGTCGAGCCGACCTGCTGCGTCAGTTGACCGGCCGTGATCACGATCGGCGTGATGGCCGAGCTGAGCGGCTGGGTCACCTGTTGAACTTGGCTCGAACCGAGTTGGACGCTGAGGATCTGACCGCCCGCGATCACCGCGTTAGCCGCGGTGCCGAGGCCCGTTGCGACCGGCGTGGTGAGCGGTGACAGCGGCGACAGCTGACCCGTGCCGAGCGACTGCACGACTTGCCCGAGACTATTGACGGTACCGCCCGACGCCGACACCACGTTACCGAGGCCCACGGCCGTCGTGCCGACCGGATCCGAGATCGAACCGGTCTGGCCCAGGCCGCCGCTGATCGCGTTGGCGGCGGCGTTGAGGATCGAACTCGTGCTGCCGACCGTGTTGCCGAGCGCGCTGGTTTGAGCCGCGAGCGGCGTACCTGCGCCGGCGCCCGAGATTGCGTTGCCGAGGTCGGTGGTCGTCTTGGCCAGGTTCGTGACTTGACCTTGGGTGCTCGGCGTCGTCGTCGTTGTCGTGGTGGTGGTACTGCCGCTCGTCGTGGGCGTCGAGGTGCTGTTGTCGGTTGTCGAGGGCTGCGTGCCGCCGCTGCTGCCGCACGCTGCGAGCAAGCATGCGGCGGCAAGTGCCGACAGCGTGAGCATGGAGGACGTACGGATACGTTGCTGGTTCATGAGGTGCTCCTCTATGTTTCTAAATATGGATACGAATCTCAACTGCAGACTTACTTCTTAATCGATCCCAGCACGCCACCGACCAGCGAGGTGACGGGCGACAGCAGACCGCTCGTGCCGCTCGAACTGCTGGTCGAGCCAGTCAGGCCAACGGTCAGGTTGCTCAAGGGGCTCGAAACCGAACCGCCCGTGCTGCCCGACCCGGCTCCGGGAGTCGTTGCGCTTGCAACTGCCGAAGTCAGCGGAGCCGCCGGCGACGACGTGCCCCCGACCGCGCTCGTCAGAGCGCCCGTAACGGCACTCAACGGATTCGTGGAAGTGCCCGTGCCGCCCGTAAGCGCGCCGGTGACGGCGCTCAGCGGACTGGTCGAACCGGTGCCGCCGACCGAACCGGTCAATGCGCCGGTGACGGCGCTCAACGGATTGGTCGAACCGGTGCCGCCGACCGAACCGGTCAGTGCGCCGGTGACGGCGCTCAGCGGATTGGTCGAACCGGTACCGCCGACAGCGCCGGTCAGTGCACCCGTCCCGGCGCTCAGCGGGTTGGAGGAGCCGCCCGCCGCGCCGCTCAGTGCGCCCGTGACCGCGCTCAGCGGATTCGTGCCGCCCGTGCCGCCGGCCGCGCCGCTCAGCGCGCTCGTAACCGTGCCGACCACACCCGAGAGGGGTGCCAGCGGACCCGAGGCGCCGCCCGTGCTGCCCGCGCCGATGCTCGACAACGTACCGACGGCAGAGGTCAGCGGAGCCAGCGGGTTCGTCGAGAAGCTGCCGCCCGTCAACAGATTCGTGCCGATCGCAGCAACCGTATTGCCCGTCGCCGTGACCAGATTGCCGACGCCGGTCGTAACGGGGTTGTTGCCGGTCGCCGCGACCAGGACACCGCCCTTGGCCACGCCATTGCCGAGCGTGGTGACGATATTCGCGAGCGGGCCGCCGACCGGCGACGCGCCAACCGTTTGCGTGAGGTTGCCGACCACGGCGGTGATGGGCGTGATGACCGAACTGACCGTGCGGGTCACTTGCTCGACCGGGCCGCTCGACAACTGAGTACCGAGCGTCACGCCGCCGTTCGCGACCGTTTGACCGAGCAGGCTGACCGTGCCGCCGAGCGGAGTGGTCAGCGGGGAAAGCGGCGCGAGCGGCGAGCCACTGGCGCCGAGGTTGGTCACTGCGCTGCCGGTGGCGGAGACCGCAAGCCCGAGATCCTGTACCACGCCGCCCGTGCTCGCGACCGTCACGCCGAGCGGGTTCGAGATCGCTCCGGTTTGGCCGAGACCGCTGGCGAGGCCGCCGCCGAGCGTCGAAACGGCCGCGCCGACGTCCTGCACGGCAGTGCCGAGCGATGCCGTGCTTGCGCCGGCGCCGGGCACCGATTGGCTGCCGACCACGGCACCGAGGCCGGAGATGGTCGAACCGGCGGCGCCGACGATATTGCTCGAAGCGTTGATCGATGCGCCGACGGCGTTCGCCGAGACCGTGCTGCCGCCGCTGCCGCTGCCGCTTCCAGTGCCAGTGCCGCTGCCGGAGTCCGACCCGGAACCGTTGCTCGAGCCAGTGCCCGAACCGCTGTTCGAACTCGTGGTGGAGCCGGCGTTGCCGCTGCCCGAGCCGCCGGTGTTGTCGGTCGTGCCCGTACCGTTGCCGGATGTGTTCGCGCCGCCGTTGCTGGTCGTTTCGGTGGAGCCGCCCGACCCGGAACCCGAGCCGCCGGTACCTTGGCTCAACGTACCGGAACCGCCGCAAGCGGAGAGGGAGAGCATGGCCGCTACGCCTGCTGCAATCAGCGTCGTACGGAAAAGGCCATGGCTATTCATCAAGATGTTCATACATTCCTCGCAGTACTGTTGGTTGGCCGTGATCTATGTTTTCAGCATCCAGCGGACCTGGTTCAGCAACAGTCATGCCAATTCGCAGTTCGGAGTTTTTCCTACTCGACGAAATCCGGCGCCGAGCCTTACTGCATCTGAGTTAGAGGACGTTTCTAAAAAAATTAGATGAAACGTTCACTGCTCAAAACCTAATGATTTTCCCGGAGTTGTTTCGGGGTTCGTAACGTAACGAGCCGTTTGCGTTGTTACGACAGTAGCGTAACGCCCGGTGACAGCCGAGCAAATTAATGTAAAATCGCGCCAAAATCCGTACTATCCCGAATCCTCTTTAATCATCATGTCGGAAAAACACCGACACTTTCTGTTGGCGTTAACCCAATGACTAGCGTAAGTCCCGATATATGCGGATTTAACGAGGACGGTAAAACGTACGTCGGAAAGGGCGAAAGGTCTGAAAAAATTACCTAGCTTCTAGAGGGAATCTTCAGGCAACGGGGTTTTTACCTACGTTTGCGCGGTGGGATTGCGTAGTTTCCGATGGGTAATGCGGGGTTGTTGCTGTTAGATTGTTAAATTGTATCAACGTGTTACTTGGTATTGAAAAATGCGCTATAAAGGAGTCGCGCGCGCTATTGGATTCAGGTCAAGCGCGCCACGAATGACGCGATGGGTTTTATAAAAACGATTCGCCAGAACGAGGGTTCCCATGAAAATGCCGGCACGGCACTTATAGGCGGATCGTTGAGTCGGCTTGGCTCGATGATTACGCCGGTGCGTCTCGAGTATTAACTAACTGCGTTTTAGCAATTCAATCGACGGGAATCGTCAGGTCCTGGTTCGATGGGCGTGACCGTGAATACCCTACTAAGTTTCTTCCGGAAAGACAGTACCGCATACCGCAATCGAATATGGCGCGACTGTCCGGACGAGTTGAATCGGCGGGTATTGCGGAACGTCTGCAAAAGCCTGTTCGGTTTTGGTTTGGCCAGCCGCGAGTGGGTAGGTTTCTAAGATATACGGGGAGGGCGCCATGCATGGGATGGTGCTAGCGAGTAGGCGCAGTCGGCAGAAGGGCGTAACCGCGATCGAGTTCGCGATCCTGTTTCCGGTGTTCTTCATGATCCTGTACGGGATCGTGATGTACGGGATGATGTTCGTTGCCCAGCAGAGCCTGACGTTGGCTGCGGAAGAGGGAGCAAGAGCCGCGCTCGTCTATCAACCGGGTAATACGACAGCCGCCGCTGCTTTGCAGGCCCGGGCGCTAGTCGCGCAGGCCACGTGCAAGAACGCGCTTAGCGCCGTCACGGCGATCTCGTCCGGGAAAGCGACGTGCCCGGTGCCCTCGTCAAATCCCTGTCCGAGCCCGAACGCAGCCATGTATTGCATGACAGTCACGGCCACTTACCAGAACTACAACGTGAACGCTCCGGTGCCCGCCATCTGGCCGATTACGAGTTCCATGTTGCCGGCGAGCTTGACTAACGTGGCCACGGTTCAGTTGGATCCGACGAACATTATTTAGCTCTGGAAAATATTTAAAAGCGATCGCCCGAACGGTAACGAGCGGGGAATCTCCGGATCGAACGCAAGCGATACGGGGAGTGCTCGGACGTACAGCGTGCCGCCTTCACCTTCCATGCATTCAATTTTGAGCAGCGCAGATAACAACCATGGCCAATAAACTGACGAAGATCATTGCCGGGATTCTGATCGCACTGGCGGTCCTGCTTGGCCTCTTCGCGCTCATGCTCGGCCGTCATAACGCTTCGGCGCCGCCGGCAGCCATCGTCGCGTCCAGCGCGCCGGCGATCTATCCGATCGTGGTCGCCTCCGGCTTGTTGTTGCCGGGCCAGCCGATCACGGCCGATCAGCTCAAGATCCAACGCGTCGCCGCGATGCCGGCGGGCGCATTTACCGATCCCGCTTCCGCGGTCGGCCGCGTTCCCGCCAATCCCATTCAACCGCAAGCGCCGGTGCTCGAGAGCGGGCTGACCTCGGGTCTCGCCGATCTGCTGCAGCCGGGCGAGCGCGCGGTGGCCATCAAGGTCGATGAAGCGAACGCGGTCGGCAACCGTATCCGGCCCGGCAATTTCGTCGACGTGTTCCTGAGCTTGCGCCGCAACGGCGCCGCGCAGCCCGTGGCGGTGCCGGGGGCTGCCGCACTCGTCGATATTCCGGTCACGCAGGCGCGCCTGCTGCTGTCGAAGGTGCGCGTGCTGCAGTTCGGAGATGCCGCACCCGATCACGATGTCACCAATAACGCGAACATGGGCAGCGTGCGCACGGCGATCCTCGCGGTGCCGACGGCCGATATCGATACGTTGACCGTGGCCCAGGACAACGGCCAGTTGAGTCTGGCGCTGCGCAGCCCGCGCGACGGCGAGGTCGCTTCGTCGCCCGTCGCCGCACTGCCGCCGGCGCTTGCGAGCGGTGCGGATGCGTCAACGCTGGCCGCGGCCGGTGTTGCGCTGGCCGTGTTGTCGAGCAACGCCACGGGTGCGCCCGCGAAGCAGGCGGCGCCGGCGCCGGTTCATCCGCATCGCGCGCGCCAGGTCATCGTGCGTTCGACGGGGAATGGCAGCCTCGAGGTCATCCGAGGCGGTCAGGCCGAGACCGTGACCTACTGAGCAGATAACGAACACGCGCAGGACTGCAGTCAAAACACAAGGAGAGGGCCGCGCCGGCCTCCGACGACATGAAGAAAAAACTGATTGCTCTGGCTCTGGTGACGAGTGCGCTGACCGCAGCGACGGCGGGGATGCCGTTCGCGTATGCGCAGAAGAGCGACGCGATCGAACTCGCCGTCGGCGGCCAGCGTCAGCTCGCCACCGGCAGTGCGCTGCAGCGTATCGCCGTCGGCGATCCCTCGGTTGCCGATGTGACCGTGACGAAGGGCGGTCAGGGCAGCGTACTGCTGGTGGGCAAACGCGCCGGCTCGACCGACGTGCTGCTCTGGCCGCGCGGCAGCAGCGAGCCGATCGTCTATAACGTCACCGTGTCGAGCGCGGCGGCGCATGCGCTGCTCGATCACACCACGCCGCGCATCAAGACCTACAACGGCACGCAAGTCGTCTATGGCGCCGCCGACTCTGTGCTCGCGCATCAGCGTGCGGTCGATGCCGCGGATAGCGGCGGCTGCGGCGGCAGCGTGCTCGATCAACTGGGCAAGAAGGGCGGCGGCGATGCGGGCGCCGCCACCGGCACAAGCAATTGCGGTAATCTGATCGATACCTCGACCGTGACGGGCAAGGACATCGTGCAGGTCGACGTACGCGTGGTCGAATTCAGCCGGACCGTGCTCAAGCAGGCCGGTCTCAACATCTACAAACTCAACAACGGC
>CAUPOD010000047.1:0-10690 GCA_963512745.1 uncultured Burkholderia sp.
CAGACGCCGAGCGCGCCGAGGCGCTGCACCGGATCGGCGGGCGCGCCGCTCGCGCTCGCCTATAGCGGCGGCCTCGATTCGAGCGTGCTGCTCGATGCGGCCGTGCGTATGGCCGGCGCCGAGTGCTGCGTGGCGCTGCACGTGCATCATGGACTGAGTCCGAATGCCGATGTTTGGGCCGAGCACTGCGCGGCGCAGGCTGCGCGGCTCGGCGTACGCTTCGAGGCCGAGCGCGTGACGCTGCACGGCGCGAACGCACTCGGGGTCGAGGCCAGCGCGCGCGACGCGCGTTATGCCGCGCTCGAAGCGCTATGCGCGCGTTATGGCGCGGAACGTCTCTGGCTCGCGCAGCATGCCGACGATCAGGCCGAAACGGTGCTGCTGCAATTGCTGCGCGGCACGGGGCTCGGCGGGCTGGCCGCGATGGCGCCCGTGTACCGCGCGCCCGGTTCGGCCGTGGTGCGCGAACGCCCGTTGCTGTCGCTGCCGCGTGCGCTGCTCGAACGCTACGCGGCGGCGCGCGGGCTCGCGTGGATCGACGACGAATCGAACGCCGACACGCGCTATGCGCGCAATGCGCTGCGCCTCGACGTATTGCCCGCGCTCGAAGCGCATTTCCCCGCGTATCGCGATGCGCTCGCGCGGACCGCGCAGCATGCCGCCGCCGCGCAGACGCTGCTCGACGATCTGGCCGCGGACGATCTCTCGCGCGCCGCGCTCGACGGCGGGCGCAGCGTGTCGCGTGCGGCGCTGCTCGCGTTGAGCGATGCGCGCGGCGCGAATCTGCTGCGTCATTGGATGCGCGCATGCGGGCTGCCGAGCGCCTCGGCCGCGCGTCTTGCCGACATGATGCGGCAACTGCGCGAGGCGGGGCCGACCCAGGCGCTGCGGATCGCGCATGCGGGGCAGGTGTTGCGGCTGTATCGCGATGCGGTGCAATGGGTGCCGGGTGATCATGAGCAGGGCGCGCCGTCCGGCGGTACGTTCCCCGTGCCGATTGCAGGACCGAATACGGCATGGGTCGAATCGCTGGCGGCGCGCGGCGGCGGCGAGGCGGCTGCCGTGGGTAGCCCCGCGCGCGCGACGCCGCCCGTCGGTCATCTTAAGTGGGACGGCCAGGAAATCTGGCGTCTGCCCGCGTGGCGCGGGACCTATGTGTTTCATACGGCGCAACCCGGCCATGCCGATGCGGTGCCCGAATCGCTGCTGCGCGATGCCGTGTTGAGCGCCCGTTCGCGTACGGGTGGCGAGCGTTTGCGGCCGCGCGTGTCTGGCCCGAGCCGCACGCTGAAGAATCTGTATCAGGAGCAGGGCGTCCCGGCATGGCTGCGCGACGGCCCGCTGCTGTTCGTGGGGGACGTGCTGCTGTTCGCGCCCTATTTGGGGGCGAATCGCGGGGCCGGGCTAGAGCCGGCCGCCGGCCCATGCCGCCGCATCGAATGGCGCCCCGATTTGCAGCTTGCCTGACAGGCCCGTAAGCTTGCCAATCCCGAGTGGTTGGAGTACCCTCAGCCGTTTGCTCCGCCCGGTTTTTACAGCTGCCCGGGCGTCGTATGCAGGCCTGTCGCGCGCCTACCCGGCTGCGCGTGATCCGCCTCCTGGCAAATCCGCTACGCCCGCGTTGCGTTGCCGGCTGCCGTATCGTCCGCCACAGCCCCTGGCGCGTGCCGAACGGTGCGACGGCGCGGCCCTGCGCCCGCGCGGCTTCCTCCTCTGTTCAGAATCGCAATGGCACTTATCGTTCATAAATACGGCGGCACTTCGATGGGCTCGGTCGAGCGCATCAAGAACGTCGCGAAGCGCGTCGCCAAGTGGCACCGCGCCGGGCACCAGTTGGTGGTGGTGCCGTCGGCCATGTCGGGCGAAACGAACCGCCTGCTGGGTTTGGCCAAAGAGATCACGAGCCAGCCGAGCCCGCGCGAACTCGACATGATCGCGTCCACGGGCGAACAGGTCAGCGTCGGCCTGCTGGCGATCGCGCTGCAGGATCAAGGCGTCGATGCCGTCAGCTACGCCGGCTGGCAAGTGCCGGTCAAGACCGACAGCGCGTTCACGAAGGCGCGCATCCAGTCGATCGACGACGAGCGCGTGCGCGCCGATCTCGACGCGGGCCGTGTCGTGATCGTCACGGGTTTCCAGGGCGTCGATCCCGAAGGCAACATCACCACGCTCGGCCGCGGCGGCTCCGACACCTCGGCCGTGGCCGTGGCGGCGGCGCTCGATGCAGCGGAATGCCTGATCTACACGGACGTGGACGGCGTCTATACGACCGATCCGCGCGTCGTCGAAGAGGCGCGCCGTCTCGACAACGTGACCTTCGAAGAGATGCTGGAAATGGCCAGCCTCGGCTCCAAGGTGCTGCAGATCCGCTCGGTCGAATTCGCCGGCAAGTACCGCGTCAAGACCCGCGTGCTGTCGAGCCTGACCGACCCCCTGATCCCGCTCGACGAAGAGATGCGCTCGGGCACCCTGATTACTTTTGAAGAAGACGAGACCATGGAAAAGGCAGTTATTTCGGGTATCGCGTTCACGCGTGACGAAGCGCGCATCGCGGTCATGGGCGTGCCGGACAAGCCCGGCATCGCGTACCAGATCCTGGGCCCCGTGGCCGATGCGAACATCGACATCGACATGATCATCCAGAACCAAAGCGTGCACGGCAAGACCGATTTCACGTTCACGGTGGCGCGCGGCGATTACCAGAAGGCGATGGCGATCCTGAACGATCACGTGAAGGGCCACGTGCACGCCGAGGAAGTGCTCGGCGATCCGAAGGTGTCGAAGGTGTCGGTGGTCGGCGTGGGCATGCGCTCGCACGTCGGCGTGGCGAGCACGATGTTCCGCACGCTGTCGGAAGAGGGCATCAACATCCAGATGATCTCGACCTCGGAAATCAAGATTTCGGTGCTGATCGACGAGAAGTACACGGAACTCGCCGTGCGCGCGCTGCACAAGGCGTTCGAGCTCGATCAGGCTTGATGACGTCTGCATGACGCGCATCGCGAGATATGCGCGTCACCGTTGACCAACGTCGCGGACTTCTATATCATCTCGGTTTCGTCGCGCTGCCTCCCTGGCGCGAGCGAAGGTTTGGGAGACGTGGCCGAGAGGTCGAAGGCACTCCCCTGCTAAGGGAGCATCTGGGCCAAAACCTGGATCGAGGGTTCGAATCCCTCCGTCTCCGCCAGAAGTGGTGGAGAAAACCCCGCAGAGTCTAGGCTCTGCGGGGTTTTTGTTTTTCCGGACCCATTCATGCTGTTCATTCAGCAGCGCAGCGTCAGCAAGATGCTGATTGGCAAGCAGTATGGCGGCCGGTTTTCACGGGTTAGGCCATCGGCTGCGCCTGCGCGGCATGGCATGACTCCTGCTCTGACAGATAAGGCAGGCAAACGCGATCGCGTTTGCCGTTCGTCTTGATCCGTCGGAGTTCTACATGACCGCATTGAATCTCATCAAAACGCCGGGGCCGGCTGCGTCGCTTTCGCTCGGCACGGACTACGAGCGTCTGGCGGCACGCTTCCGCCCGGTATTCGCACGCATTGCAGCGGGCGCGCTCGAACGCGAACAGGCGCGTGCGCTGCCGTACGAACCGGTCGAATGGCTGCGCGCGGCCGGGTTCGGCGCCGTGCGCGTGCCGCTCGAGAACGGCGGCGCCGGCGCTTCGCTGGAGCAACTGATTCAATTGCTGATCGAGCTCGCCGAAGCCGATTCGAATCTGCCGCAGGCGCTGCGCGGCCACTTCGCCTTCGTCGAGGATCGCTTGAATGCGGAGCCGGGACCTGCGCGCGATCTATGGTTCAAGCGTTTCGTCGATGGCGAATTGGTCGGCAACGCGTGGACCGAGGTCGGCAGCGTCGCGATCGGGGACGTGATCACGCGCGTGACGCGCGATGGCGGCGGCTGGGTCGTGAATGGCGAGAAGTATTATTCGACGGGGAGCATCTTCGCGGACTGGATCGACGTATTCGCGCGCGACGAAAATGGCCGTGACGTGATCGCGGCGGTGCGGACCGCGCAGCCCGGCGTGCAGCGCCGCGACGACTGGGACGGCTTTGGGCAGCGCACCACCGGCAGCGGCACGACGACATTCTCCGGCGCGCGCGTGGACGAGGCCGACGTGATCGATTTCTCGACGCGCTTCAAATACCAAACCGCGTTTTATCAACTCGTATTGCTCGCCGTACTGGCGGGTACGGGGCGTGCCGCGCTGCGCGATTTCTCGCGCGAAATCCGTTCGCGCAAGCGCATTTTCAGTCACGGTAACGCGCCGTCGTTCGCGCAGGATCCCCAAGTGCAGCAGGTGGTGGGCGATGCGGCGGCACGCGTGTTCGCGGCCGAAGCAGCCGCGGTGCGCGCGGCCTCGGCATCGCAGCGTGCATACGAGACCCGGTTTGCGGGCGATCCGCAGGCCGAGCATGACGCCAATGTCGAGGCAGAACTCGACTCGGCGCGCGCGCAGGTGGCGGTCTCCGAGCTCGTACTGCGTGCGACGACGGACCTGTTCAATGCGCTCGGCGCATCCGGCACGAGCGAGGGCAAGGGATTGGACCGTCACTGGCGCAACGCCCGCACGGCGGCTTCGCATAACCCCCTGATCTTCAAGGCACGCATCGTCGGCGATCGCGAGATCAACGGCACCGAACCGCCGTATGTCTGGGCCATCGGCAGCGGCCCCGGTACGCCTGGCGGTGTACCGGCGGGATGATGCCCCGGGCGCCGGCCGTGCGGCGCACCGCTGCGCGGCCGCGATTACTTGCGGTTACTTGAGTGCCGCGATCTCTCTGGAGCGAATCAGCCGCGCGCGCAGCACGTTGCGGCTGATGCCGAGCAGCCGCGCGGCCTGGATCTGATTGCGATGGCTAAACTCGAACGCGACACGCATCACAGTGTCTTCGATATGCTCGAACAGGTTGCCGTGTTCTTCGTCGAACAACTTGCGCAGCGCCGCTTCGAGCGCCTGTTGGGCATCGCCCCGGATTGCGGTGTCCGCGGCTGCGCACGGCGCGGCGGCGGAAAGGCCGGACGCGCTGATCTGCAGATCGGCTTCCTGCAGCATGTCGCTCCGGCTCACGAGCAAGGCGTGATGAATCACGTTCTCGAGTTCGCGGATATTGCCCGGCCACGCATGCGCGAGCAGCTTGCGCTCGGCGCGCGCGTCGATGCCGCGCGGACCGTAGCCGAGCCGGCTGCGGTAATCCTCGATGAAGTAGCGTGCGAGCGGCATGATGTCGGCGGGCCGCTCGCGCAGAGTCGGGATCGCGAGCTGCACGACGTTGAGGCGGTAGAACAGGTCTTCGCGGAAATGCCCGGCGCCCACCGCATCGCGCAGATGCACATTGGTCGCGGCCACTACGCGCACGTCGATCGGTATGCTGGTGCGCGAACCAAGCCGTACCACTTCGCGTTCCTGCAGCACGCGCAGCAACTTGACCTGCATCGAGAGCGGCAGGTCGCCGATTTCGTCGAGAAACAGCGTGCCGCCGTTGGCGGCCTCGAACCAGCCCGGTTTGGCATTGAACGCGCCCGTGAACGAGCCCTTCTCATGGCCGAACAGTTCGCTTTCCACCAGCGTTTCAGAGAATGCGCCGCAGTTGACGGCCACGAACGGGCGGTTCTTGCGATGGCTCAAGTTGTGCACGTGGCGGGCGATCAGTTCCTTGCCGGTCCCCGTTTCGCCGATGATCAACACGTTGGCGTCGCTCGGCGCGACCAGACGGATGCGCTCGAGCAGTTCGAGCGAGCGCGGATCGACGAACACCTGGGCGCGCCCGCGGATCGAGGTCGTGAGCGCGCGGCGCCCCGGCAACGTGAGCACGCCGGAGTCTAGATCGGTCTCCGAACCATCGGCCAGACCGTGCAGAGGGAGCGGGTGGTTCATGAGTAGAAGCTCGGTTTGGGATAGGTTCGGTTGAGGGCCCATTCGCCGAGTTCGCGGATCTTGTACGCCAGCGGGTCGTGGAGCGAATGGGTGCGCAGGTTGCGCCAGTGGCGGTCGAGCCGCAGCGCGCCATGGGTCGCGCGGGCGCCGGCGACGTCGAACATGCGCGTACAGAGGTCCAGTCCGGTTTGGATGGCGGCTACTTTCGCGCTGGCGACGGCGAGCGCCACCTCGCCGCGCTCGCCGTCGCTGAGCGCCAGATCCCGGTTCCAAGCCGCGTCGAGCCGCTGCGCCGCGCGCTCCGTAAGCGCCCGCACGGCCTCGAGGCCGGCCCAGAACTCGCCGTACTGATTCAGGATGTACGGATCCTCGTCGGTGCGCGCGGCGCGCGAAGCCGGCCAGGGGCGCGCTTCGTGCAGCGTGTAATAGCGCGCGTCGTTGAAGGCGGCTTCGGCGATGCCGAGATAGATATGCGCGAGGATCAGTTGCGCCACGAGCGGCCGCAGACACGCAAACGGCGTGGACAACGGACCCGGATTCGAGAGGACCTCGTGCGGCTCGACGCGTACGTTCTCGAACGTCACCGTGCCGCTATCGGTCTGACGCTGGCCGATGTTGTCCCAGTCCTCGGCGATCGAAATACCGCTGCGCTGGGTGGGCACGGCCGCAATCAGCAGCGCGTGCGAATTGCGATCGCGTGCCGAGGCAATCAGCATCTCCGAATCGAGCGCACCCGAACAAAAGCTCTTCTGGCCGCTGAATTCGAGCCAGCCGTCGCGTACGCGGCTCACGGTCCGTTCGTCGAGCGGGTTGAGCGCATTGCCCCAGAACCAGTCGCGCCGCGCGGTCTGCTCGAACCACGACTCCCATTGCGCGGGGGTGCCGAACAGGCGCACCGTGGCGAGCATGAGGTGGTGAAAGCCGAATACGTGCGCAAGCGAACTATCCGCACTCGCGAGCACCCGAACGATATCGAGCGTCGTGCGCCAATTCGCGCCCAGGCCGCCGTAGCAGGCCGGAATGCTGAGGCGCAGTAGCCCGCTGGCCCGTAGCGCATCGCGTTCGGCTTTCGGGGTACCGCCTTCGCGATCGCGTTCGGCCGCTGTTTCGGCGAATTGCGCGGCCAGCCGTTCCGCAATGCCGCGGATCGCGTCGGTATCGGTCTGCGCTGAGTCGGCGCGAGAAGACGCGCGCATGCCGGCGGTATCGAGCGGAGTAGAAAGGGTAGCCATGGAAGTCGCGAACGTGAGACGCCACACCCTATGCGGCGCTGGAACGGTAAGTGTTCAATGTTTCGTGTTGCGCCGGAAGCATCGATTTCTGCTATTCAAAGTCGGATTGCTGGACTGGCAGCACCTGCGGCATGATCGATGCCGAGTTGACGCATCGAGACCGGCGCGCTGCTGCGCGGGCAGCAGTGCCCTGCGTGTGGCGCTGCATCGCCGATCGGGGGCTGGTACGCGACGTGCTCGCCTATCCGTCGATGTCCATTTTTCTGCTCAAGGAGGGCTTGCATGAAACATCTCGGCGCAGCGGCGGCAACGAACGCCGCTTGGGAACCGGCAGTCGAAGCCGTCGTGGCGGCGCTCGCCAGTACGGCGGTTGAGCGCGATCAGGCGGGCGGCACGGCGCTGCACGAGCGCGGCGTGTTGCGCGACAGCGGGCTTCTGGGTTTGAGCGTGCCGGCCGAATACGGCGGGCTGGGCGCAAACTGGCAAGACACGCTCGACGTGGTGCGCCGCTTCGCCCAGGTCGACAGTTCGCTGGCGCACCTGTTCGCCTTCCATCATCTGCAATTGGCGTCGCTGCGCTTGTTTGGGCAAGCGCGGCAGTGGCGCCCGTGGCTCGAGCAAACCGTCGAGCACCGCTGGTTCTGGGGCAATGCGCTGAATCCGCTCGATCGCGGCACGCGCGCCGAGCCCGCGGACGCGGGTGGCTGGCGTTTCACGGGCCGCAAAAGCTTCTGTTCGGGGGCGAGCGATTCGGATCGTCTGCTCGCCTCGGCATACGACGCCGACGGGCGGCTGTTGATCGGCGTGACCCCGACCACGCGCGCCGGTATTACCGTCCTCGACGACTGGGACAATATCGGCCAGCGTCAGACCGATAGCGGCACGGTGCTGTTCGACCAGGTCGCCTTTGCCGACGACGAACTGCTCACCGACCCGGGCCCGCTGTCGTCGCCGTTCGCTTGCCTGCGCCCGCTACTGGCGCAATTGATCCTCGCGCAAATCTATCTCGGTATCGGCGAGGGCGCGTTGCGCGCTGCCCGTGATTTCACGCGTGCGAGCGGCCGGCCATGGATTGCATCGCCGGCCGCGCATGCGACTGAAGACCCTTACGTGCTCGGCCACTACGGAGATTTCTGGCTGGCTCTGGAAGGGGCGCGCGCGCTCGCCGCGCGTGCGGCCTCGGCGTTCGATCTGGCCTGGGCGCGCGGTATCGAATTGGGCGAGCAAGAGCGCGGCGAGGTGGCGATTGCGATCGCTGCGGCCAAGGTCGCGGCGGCGCGCGCGAGCCTCGAAATCACGCAGCGCATGTTCGAAGTCACGGGGGCGCGCGCGACGACCGCCGCGCTACGGCTCGATCGCTATTGGCGCAATCTGCGCGTCCACACCCTGCACGATCCGATCGACTACAAGGTACGGGAGCTGGGCGATTGGGCTCTCAACGACTGCATTCCGGTCCCGTCTTTCTACTCCTGACGCGGCAACGCGGGCCTAATGGCCGCTGCTGCGCTGTCAGCAGCGCAGCAGCAGACCTGTTGCCGGGGCTTCATCGCGTCACGGAATATGGTTTGCAGCCTGCGCCTGATTTGCTCCTGATCGTCTGCGGCTGATTCAAGCGAGGCTTACTGCGCCTTGAGCGCAGCGCGGTGGCAGCGGCTTGCCCGCGCGGCGGGCACGACTCGCGAAACTTGGCACGCTATTCGCTATTTACTCCTGGGAGAACACGGATCGAAGCGGCTGCCGGCCGGCTGAGATCGATACGATCAAGGAGTCTACGATGAGCAAGCCATACCGAATCGTCGCGGTCTCGGGCAATACTCAGCGCCCGTCGCGGACGTTGACGCTGACCGAGGCGCTAGTGGCCGCCCTCGGCGCCGAACTGCCGATCGAAGCGCATTTGATCGAAATCGGTTCGGCGGCGCCCGAACTTGGGAGCACGCTGTCGCGGGCACAAGCGCCGGCAGCGCTCGAAGCGCAACTGCGCGCGATCGAGACGGCGGATGCGCTGCTGGTCGCCAGCCCGATCTATCGGGCCTCGTACACGGGCCTCTTCAAGCATCTGTTCGATCTCGTCCATCACGAGGCGCTGATCGACGTACCGGTACTGCTCGCCGCGACCGGCGGCAGCGACCGTCATGCGCTCGCCATCGATCATCAGTTGCGTCCGCTGTTCAGCTTCTTTCAGGCGCGCTCGCTGCCGCTCGGCGTGTACGCGTCCGAGCAGGACTTTACCGACTACACGATCACGAGCGCGCCATTGCGCGCGCGCATCGCTCTCGCCGTCGAGCGCGCGGTTCCGTTGGTGCGCGAGCGCCGTGCGTCGGCCGCCGCGGCCGCATCCGTTTCCGCTGCGGCCACGCTGGCCGCTTGAGTTTCCACGTTTTCCGATCAGGATATTTCCATGAGCCAAGCCAACTCCGCCGATGCCGTCAAATTCGCCTATTGGGTGCCGAATGTAAGCGGCGGCCTCGTCGTCAGCACGATCCCGCAGCGCACCGACTGGAGCCTCGAATACAACCAGCGCCTGGCGCAAGCGGCCGAGAAGGCGGGCTTCGAATACGCGTTGAGCCAGATTCGCTTCACGGCCGGCTATGGCGCGGAATATCAACACGAGTCGGTGTCGTTCAGCCAGGCGTTGTTGCATGCGACCACCAAGCTCAAGGTTCTGGCCGCGATCCTGCCGGGGCCGTGGCATCCCGCGGTGGTTGCGAAACAGCTCGCGACGATCGACCATATTTCGAACGGCCGCATCGCGATCAACGTCGTGAGCGGCTGGTTCAAGGGCGAGTTCACCGCGATCGGCGAACCATGGCTCGAACACGACGAACGTTATCGCCGGTCGAACGAATTCATCCGCGCGCTCAAGGGTATCTGGACCCAGGACAACTTCACGTTCAAGGGCGATTTCTACCGCTTCAACGACTACACGTTGAGCCCGAAGCCGGTACAGAAACCGCATCCGGAAATCTTCCAGGGCGGCAGTTCGCGCGCCGCGCGCGACAATGCCGCGAGCGTGTCGGACTGGTATTTCACGAACGGCAATACCCCGGAAAATCTCAAGGCGCAGATCGACGACATCCGCGAGAAGGCGGCGACAAACGGCCATCGGGTGCGGATCGGCGTGAATGCCTTCGTGATCGCGCGCGATACCGAGGAAGAGGCAAAAGCGGTTCTCGACGACATCATCGAGCATGCGCATGTCGAGGCCGTGCATGCGTTCGGCGATGCGGTGAAGCAGGCCGGCAAGGCTTCGCCCGAGGGCGAGGGCAACTGGGCGAAGTCCACGTTCGAAGATCTCGTGCAGTACAACGACGGCTTCCGCACCAATCTGATCGGCACGCCGCAGCAGATCGCCGAGCGCATCGTGGAACTCAAGTCGATCGGCGTCGATCTCGTGTTGACCGGATTCCTCCACTTCATCGAGGAAGTCGAGTACTTCGGGCAAAAGGTGCTGCCGCTCGTGCGCGAGCTCGAAGCGCGCCGCGAATCGGTGGCGGCTTGAGGCCGGCCGCGGGGCGGGTGCGGACGTCGCCGCGCCTGCGCACGGCTGGAACGCGGACGAGGCAGACACGATGACACAGGC
>CAUPOD010000048.1:0-10682 GCA_963512745.1 uncultured Burkholderia sp.
GTCGAGGCGTTGGCCGGGTCGTCCACCGCGAGCCCCGCCGCCTCCAGACGCGCGACCGTGCGCGGCCCCATGCCGCGCACGCGCCGCGACACATCCGCCGCATCCTCGAACGGCCCGTGCGCGCTGCGCTCGTCGAGGATCGCACGTGCTTTGGCGGGGCCGATTCCCTTGATGCGCTCCAGCGTCTCGCCGTCCACATCGTTGATGCCGGCGCGGCTCGGCACGGGCACCGAAACCATCGCCGAAGCCGCCAAACCCGCGGCCAGCACTACCGTTCTCAGCATGACAATCTCCCTAGAACAGACGGCCGGCGAATGCCGGCCAGGAGAGTCAGTCTAAGAACGCGCGCGTTCGAATTAAAGCTGGCCGGACAGCCAACGCACGTAGCTGTCGACGCCTTCCTGCACCGTCAGCATCGGCGCGGTATAACCGGCCGCGCGCAGCTTGGTCAGGTCCGCCTGCGTGAAGCATTGGTACTTGCCGCGCAGCGCGTCGGGGAACGGCACGTACTCGATGAGCCCCTGTTCGACCTGCTCGGCCAGCGTCAGCGGCGCCTTGCCGTCGAGCGCGCGCAGCGTGTTGACCACGCTCGTCGCGACGTCGTTGAACGGCTGCGCGCGGCCCGTGCCGAGATTGAAGATACCCGACTTGTCCGGATGATCGAAGAAGAACAGGTTGACCTTGGCGACGTCCTCGACCGAGACGAAATCGCGCGTCTGCTCGCCCGGCGCATAGCCCATGTACTCGCCGAACAGCTTCACGCGGCCCTCGGCGTGGAACTGATTGAAGTTGTGGAACGCGACCGAGGCCATGCGGCCCTTGTGCGTCTCGCGCGGGCCGTACACGTTGAAGTAGCGGAAGCCGACGATCTGGCTCTGCGCGCGCGGCAGCACCTGGCGCACGTGCTGATCGAACAGGAACTTCGAATAGCCGTACACGTTGAGCGGCGCCTCGACCTCGCGCTCCTCGACGAAGCGCGTCGAGCCGCCGTACACCGACGCCGACGACGCATACAGGAACTGCGTGCCCTGCCGCAGGCACGTATCGAGCACCGCGCGGCTGTAACGGTAGTTGTTGTCCATCATGTAGCGGCCGTCGGTCTCCATCGTGTCGGAGCACGCGCCTTCGTGGAACACCGCGCGAACCTTACCGAAATCCCCGCGCGCGAAGCGTTCGAGGAATTCGGTTTTGTCGAGATAGTCGTCGATCTCGCAATCGACGAGATTCTTGAACTTGTCGGCGCGCGTAAGGTTGTCGACGGCGATGATGCGCGTCTCGCCGCGCTCGTTGAGCGACTTCACGAGGTTCGAGCCGATCAGGCCGGCGGCGCCCGTCACGATGACGGACGAAGGCGTGGTCGAAGAGGTCTGGGACATATGCGTTGCACCGTAAAGTAGCCGCCGGTTCCAGCGCCCGCGTGGCGCGCCCGGCGGCGCGGATTAGAACAGTTCGTCGTACGACACGGTCGCCGTGCCGAGCTTGCCGACCACGATGCCGGCCGCGCGGTTCGCGAACGCGACCGCCTGCTCGAGCGTGAGGCCCGCGCCGAGCATGGTCGCCATCGTCGCGATGACCGTATCGCCGGCGCCCGACACGTCGAACACCTCGCGCGCCTGCGCGGGCACGTTCAGTTCGCCCGCGTCGCTGAACAGCGTCATGCCTTCTTCCGAGCGCGTGAGCAGCAAGGCGTCGAGCGCGAGGTCGGCGCGCAGCGCCGCGACGCGCGCGCGCAGATCGTCCTCGGAATGCCAGCGGCCCACGACTTCGCGCAATTCGGCGCGGTTCGGCGTGATCAGCGACGCGCCGCGATACCGCGCCCAGTCGGCGCCCTTCGGATCGACGAGCACGGGCTTGCCGGCCGCGCGCGCCTTCTCGATCATCGCGGTCACGTGCGTGAGGCCGCCCTTCGCATAGTCCGACATCAGCACGACGTCGTGCGCGGGCAGCAGCGCATCGAAGCGCGCGAGCCCGGCCAGCAGCACCTCGTGCGCGGGCGCGGCCTCGAAATCGACGCGCAGCAACTGCTGCTGCTGCGCGAGCACGCGCAGCTTGATCGTGGTCGGCAAATCCGGATCGCGTTCGAGATGCGGCACGACGCCGCTGTCGCCGAGCAGTTCGACGATGCGCTCGCCCGGCTCGTCCACGCCGACCACGCACAGCAGCCCCGCCTGCGCGCCGAGCGTGACGACGTTGCGCGCGACGTTGGCCGCGCCGCCGAGCCGCTCCTCGAGGCGCCGCACGTGCACCACGGGCACGGGCGCCTCGGGCGAGATACGGTTCACGTCGCCGAACCAGTAACGGTCCAGCATCACGTCGCCGACCACGAGTACGTGCGATTGCGCGAGCACGTCGCGCGACAAGCTTGGCGTACCCTTAACCACGAGCGTTCCCCGCGCGCGGCGCGAAGCGCGGCCGGCCGATGCAGTAGTAGTCGAAGCCCTGTTCCGCCATCGTGTCGGGCTCGTACAGATTACGGCCGTCGAACACCACGGGCTCCTTGAGCTCGGTCTTCAGGCGCGCGAAATCGGGGCTCTTGAACTCCTTCCATTCGGTCACGATCACGAGCGCGTCGGCGCCCGCGAGCGCGGCGTCCTTGCTATCGACGAAATGCAGGCGCGCGGCCAGCGGCGCCTGCTCGGCCAGATCGAGCGCGAATACGCGCTTGGCCTCGTCGAGCGCGACCGGATCGTAGGCGCGCACCGTCGCGCCGCGCGCGAGCAGCGCTGCGATCAGGCGCCGGCTCGGCGCCTCGCGCATGTCGTCGGTGTTGGGCTTGAACGCGAGCCCCCAGACCGCGAACGTGCGGCCCGTCAGATCGGCGCCGTAGCGGCTCTCGATCTTGTGCGGCAGCACGTTTTTCTGCTCGTCGTTGACGGCCTCGACCGCGTCGAGAATGCGCAGCCCGTGATCGTGCTCGCTCGCCGAGCGGATCAGCGCCTGCACGTCCTTCGGGAAGCACGAGCCGCCGTAGCCGACGCCCGCGTACAGAAAGTGATAGCCGATGCGCGGATCGGAACCGATGCCGCGGCGCACGGCCTCGATGTCGGCGCCGACGCGGTCGGCCAGATTCGACATCTCGTTCATGAACGAGATGCGCGTCGCGAGCATCGCGTTCGCCGCGTACTTCGTGAACTCGGCCGAGCGCACGTCCATGTAGATCGTGCGTTCGTGATTGCGGTTGAACGGCGCGTAGAGACGCTTCATCTTCTCGCGCGCAACCTCGCCGGCCGCATCGTCGTCGACGCCGATCACGATGCGGTCCGGCCGCATGAAATCCTCGATGGCCGCGCCTTCCTTCAGGAACTCGGGGTTCGACACCACCGAGAAGCGGTGCGCGGCGCTCTCGCCGAGCCCGCGCGCGGCGAGCGCCTCGTCGACCACGGCGCGCACGCGCTGCGCGGTGCCGACCGGCACGGTCGACTTATCGACGATGACCTTGTCGCGCGTCATGTAGCGGCCGATGTTGCGCGCGGCCTCGAGCACGTATTGCAGATCGGCCGAGCCGTCCTCGTCGGGCGGCGTGCCGACGGCGATGAACTGAATTTCCCCGTGCTCGACACTCGCTTCGATATCGGTCGAGAACGTGATGCGGCCCGCCGCACGCGTGCGCGCGATGATTTCGTGCAGGCCCGGCTCGTGAATCGGCACGCCGCCCTCGTTGAGGATGGCGATCTTGCGCGGATCGACGTCGAGGCAGAACACGTCGTGGCCGATTTCCGCGAGGCACGCGCCGGTCACGAGACCGACGTATCCGGTGCCGATGACGGTGATTTTCATAGCGATCCTGATGGTTCCTGGGGTGGCTAAAAACTAAATGGCTGCCGCCGCCCTAGCGGCTGCCGGCCGCGGGCCGGACGCCGCTCAACTCGGCACCGGCTCGACCCGGCGCGGCGCGTACTTTTCCCAGCCGCCGCAGCCCGGGCACTGCCAATAGAACAAACGCGCGCGGAAGCCGCATTCCTGGCACGTGTAGCGCGGCAGATTCTTGGTGCGCTGCTTGACGAGCGTGCGCATCATTTCGAGTTCGGCGCGGCGCGGCTCGTCGGCCGTGGCGATCTGCGCGTCGAGCAGGTGCAGCATGCCCGACAGATTCGGCGACTTTTCCATCTGCGCGCGCGCGAGCGCGTGCGCAGCCTCGGGCCCGCGCAGCTTGAACACGTACTTGTAGGCGACGTCGAGCAGGTCGTTCGACGGATAGCGCTCGACGTAATCGATGAGCAGCGCGACGCCCGCCTCTTCCTGACCGAGCGCGGTATACGACTGCATGAGTTTCTCGGCGACGAGCGGCAGATAAGCCGGATTCTGCTTCTCCACGCGCCGCCACTCGGCGATCGCGGCTTCGTGCTTGCCCGCGGCGGCAGCCGCGTCGCCGGTCAGGATCGTCGCGCGC
This sequence comes from uncultured Burkholderia sp., assembly GCA_963512745.1. Lineage (GTDB taxonomy): Bacteria > Pseudomonadota > Gammaproteobacteria > Burkholderiales > Burkholderiaceae > Burkholderia. The sequence continues at coordinate 4,391 of CAUPOD010000048.1, forward strand.
ACGTTCTGCGGGTTGGTCGCGAGCGCGTCCGACAGCTGCGTCTCGGCCTCGGCCGCCTGCTTCTGCTGGAGCGCCTCCTGCGCGAGCTCGCAATGGAATTGCGCGCGCTCGACGGCCAGCGACGTCTTGCTCATGTCCTCGATGCGCGCGGCCGTCGCGAGCGACTTGTGCCAATCCTTCTCGATCTCGTAGATGGTCAAGAGCGCGCGCTGCGCGCCGAGCGCATGGTCGCCCTCGGCGAGGCGCTGCAACGCTTCCTCGGCGCGGTCGAGCAGACCCGCCTTCAAGAAATCCTGACCGAGCTCGTAGAGCGCGTGGTCGCTCTCCTTGACGGGCAGGTCGTCGCGGCCGAGCAGGTTCTGATGCACGCGGATCGCGCGCTCGGTCTCGCCGCGCCGCCGGAACAGATTGCCTAGCGCGAAGTGCAACTCGACCGTTTCGGGGTCGAGCTTGGCCACCTCGATAAACGCGTCGATCGCCTTGTCGGGCTGTTCGTTGAGCAGGAAATTCAGGCCGCGGAAATACGAGCTAGGCAGCCGCGCGTTCTCGGACAGAAGCTTTTTGAGGTCGTAGCGCGACGCGATCCAACCGAGCGCGAACGCGACGGGAACGAGGAGCAGCCACCAGAAATCCAGATCCATGCGTGCAGAAAAGTGAGGCAGGCCGCGCCGGGCGGCCCGCGATGATTACATGACGGGCGGCAACGGCGGCTGTTCGGCCGGCGCCGACTGCTCGCGCGCCGTCTTCAGGTTGCGCTTGAGGCGGCCGTTCTCGAAACGCATGCGCACGTAGTACGGCAGCGCCGACAGCAGCCCCGCGAGCAGGCCGGCCGCGAAGAACGCGAGGCCGATCAGGATCAGCGGCGCCTGCCATTGATTGCCCGGCGGCACGAAGAGCGTGGCCGTCTGCGTATTGTCGAGCGCGAGCACGAGCAACACGATGAAAACAATAGCGCGCACACCCCAGACGATTACTTTCATGAGCCTCCCCTCCCTATGACGAAATCCGGCCGAACGTGCGCGAAGCGCCGCATCGGGTTCGAGTGCCCGTATTGTAAAGGAACCGATGCTTGGCGCAGCAGAGCGCACGCGCATAAAAGCGCGCGTGCGCTAGGCGGCGCCCACGAAAAAAAACGCCCCGAACCGAAGTTCGGGGCGTTTCCCTTTGGATACTGCCTACCCTAGCCGGGGCGACGCGACGCGCGCTTGCAACTTAGCGCTCGTCGTCCGCGTCCTCGGGCTGCAACGGCTCGCCTGCGCGCCCATCGACGCGTTCGCGCAATTCCTTGCCGGGCTTGAAGTGCGGCACGTGCTTTTCGGGCACCTGCACCTTCTCGCCCGACTTCGGATTGCGGCCCACGCGCGCCGGACGGCGGTTGAGACCGAAACTGCCGAAGCCGCGGATCTCGATGCGATGGCCACGGGCAAGTGCCTCGGACATCGCATCGAGCATCGTCTTCACCGCGAAATCCGCATCTTTAACCACAAGTTGCGGAAATCGCGTAGCCAGCTGGGCGACCAACTCTGACTTGGTCATACTTCAGTAGACCTCGTAAGGCTTACTGGTTCTGGCCGTCGAGCTTCGCCTTGAGCAGCGCGCCGAGGTTGGTCGTGCCGGTGGCGGCAGCGCCCGAATCAGCTTGCAGGCCGCGCATGGCTTCCTGCTGCTCGGCCGAATCCTTGGCCTTGACCGACAGGTTGATACCACGCGACTTGCGATCGATGTTGATGATCATCGCGTTGACCTTGTCGCCTTCCTTCAGCACGTTGCGAGCGTCTTCCACGCGGTCTTGCGAGATTTCCGAAGCGCGCAGGTAGCCTTCGACTTCGCCCGACAACGTCACGACGGCGCCCTTGGCGTCGACAACCTTGACCACGCCGTCGACGATCGAGCCCTTGTCGTTCATCGCAACGTAGTTGCTGAACGGATCGCCTTCGAGCTGCTTGATACCCAGCGAGATGCGTTCCTTCTCGACGTCGATACCGAGCACGATGGCTTCGACTTCGTCGCCCTTCTTGTACTTGCGCACGGCTTCTTCGCCGGTTTCGCTCCACGACAGGTCGGAGAGGTGAACCAGACCGTCGATGCCGCCCGGCAGGCCGATGAACACGCCGAAGTCGGTGATCGACTTGATCGCGCCTTGCAGCTTGTCGCCCTTCTTGAAGTTGCGGCTGAAGTCGTCCCACGGGTTCGGCTTGCACTGCTTCATGCCGAGGCTGATACGGCGGCGGTCTTCGTCGATCTCGAGGACCATGACTTCGACTTCGTCGCCGAGCTGAACAACCTTCGACGGTGCGACGTTCTTGTTGGTCCAGTCCATTTCCGACACGTGAACCAGGCCTTCGATGCCCGATTCGACTTCGACGAACGCGCCGTAGTCGGTGATGTTGGTGACCTTACCGAACAGACGCGTGCCCGACGGGTAGCGGCGTGCGATGCCTTCCCACGGATCGTCGCCCAGTTGCTTGATGCCGAGCGAAACGCGGTTCTTCTCTTGGTCGAACTTGAGGATCTTGGCGGTGACTTCTTGGCCGACCGACAGGACTTCGCTCGGGTGACGCACGCGGCGCCATGCGATGTCGGTGATGTGCAGCAGGCCGTCGATGCCGCCGAGGTCCACGAACGCGCCGTAGTCGGTGATGTTCTTGACCACGCCGTTGACGATCGCGCCTTCCTTCAGCGTTTCGAGCAGCTTCGCGCGCTCTTCGCCTTGCGTGGCTTCGATCACTGCGCGGCGCGACAGCACGACGTTGTTACGCTTGCGGTCGAGCTTGATGACGCGGAATTCGAGGGTCTTGCCTTCGTACGGGGTCGTGTCCTTGACCGGACGCGTGTCGACGAGCGAACCCGGCAGGAACGCGCGGATGCCGTTGACCATGACGGTCAGGCCGCCCTTGACCTTGCCCGTGATCGTGCCGGTCACGAGTTCGTTGTTGTCGAGCGCCTTTTCGAGCGACAGCCACGAAGCAAGGCGCTTGGCCTTGTCGCGCGACAGGATCGTGTCGCCGTAGCCGTTTTCGAGCGCGTCGATCGCGACCGAAACGAAATCGCCCGCCTGCACCTCGACCTCGCCTGCGTCGTTCAGGAACTCTTCGAGCGGGATGTAGGCTTCGGACTTCAGGCCCGCGTTGACGACCACGAAGTTGTGGTCGACACGCACGACTTCGGCGGAAATCACTTCGCCGGCGCGCATGTCTTGGCGGGTCAGCGACTCTTCGAACAGAGCCGCGAAAGATTCGGTATTCGGGGTGGAGGTTTGCAGATCGGACATATTGATCACTGATTGCGTGGGTGCGCGCGGCTTGCGGTCACGATGACGACAAAGAAGGCGTACGTCCACACGGGGTTAAGGGTTTTACACATGCTTCGCACGGTTTGCGAAGCGCCAGCTACTTACTGCGACAACAACTTACGACACGACTATTTCGCCGAGCCGGGTTTCCCGGCCGCCGGAGCCGCCTCTCGATACCAGACCAGCACCTGTTCGACCGCTTGTTCGATCGACAGGCTCGAGGTATCGAGCATGCGGGCATCGGCCGCGGGCTTGAGCGGCGCGGCCGCGCGACTGCTGTCGCGTGCGTCGCGCTCACGCAAATCCCGGAGCAAGTCATCCATATTAGCAGAAAAACCTTTTTGCATCAATTGCTTATACCGGCGCGCCGCACGTGCCTCGGCGCTCGCCGTCAGAAACACCTTGAGACCCGCGTCCGGGAAAATCACGGTGCCCATGTCGCGGCCGTCGGCAACGAGGCCCGGCGCCTTGCGGAACGCGCGCTGGCGCGCCACGAGCGCGGTGCGTACGGACGCGTGCACGGCGATCGCCGACGCACGGTTGCCGACCGCCTCGGCACGGATCTCGGCCGATACGTCGATACCGTCGAGTTGAGCGACACCCTCGCGGAACGTGATGTGCAGGCTCTCGACGAGCGCCGCGAGCGACGCTTCGTCGTCGGCCGCCACCTCGTAGCGCAGGCTCGCCAGCGCGGCCAGCCGGTATAGCGCCCCGCTGTCGAGCAGATGGAAGCCCAGGTGCGCGGCGACGAGCGCCGCCACGGTGCCCTTGCCGGATGCGGTCGGGCCGTCGATCGCGATCAGCGGGACGGGATGAAAGGGTCGGTTCGATTTCATGGCGCCGATCCCGCTCAAGCCTGCGCGAGCGCCAGGAAGCGCTCGAAGTAATCGGGGAACGTCTTGCCCACGCAGCGCGGCTCGTTGATGCGCACGGGCACGGCCAGGCTCGCGAGCGAGAAGCACATCGCCATGCGGTGGTCGTCGTAGGTATCGATCGCCGCATGCGTCTTGAGCTTGCGCGGCGGGTGCACCGTGATGAAATCGGGGCCGGCCTCGACCTTCGCGCCGAGCTTGCGCAGTTCGGCGGCCATCGCCGCGATGCGGTCGGTTTCCTTGACGCGCCAGCTGCCGATGTTGCGCAGCGTGGTCGGGCCGTCCGCGAACAGCGCGGCCACCGCCAGCGTCATCGCGGCGTCGGGAATCAGGTTGCAGTCCATGTCGAGCGGCACGAGCTTGCCGCTGTCGGTGCCGATGCCGCGCACCTCGATCCAGTCGTCGCCCATCGTGACGTTCGCGCCCATCTCCATCATCGCGCCCGCGAAGCTCACATCGCCCTGGATGCTCTCGCGGCCCACGCCTTCGATGCGCACCGGGCCGCCGCCGAGCGCGCCGAGCGCGAGGAAGTACGAGGCCGACGAAGCATCGCCCTCGACCGCCATCGTGCCCGGCGAGCGGTAGCGCTTGCCGGCCGGGATGACGAAACGCTGCCAGCCCTCGCGCTCGATCTCGATGCCGAAGCGCGCCATCAGCGCCATCGTGATCAAGATGTACGGCTTCGAAATCAGTTCGCCCTCGACCTCGACCACGATCTCGCCGTTCTTCGCCTTGACGAGCGGCAGCATCATCAGGAGCGCGGTCAGGAACTGGCTCGATACGTCGCCGCGCACCTTGATCGGCGCGTCGGCCTCGATCGTGGCCGGGCGGATGCGCAGCGGCGGATAGCCTTCGTTCTCTTCGTAGTCGATGCGCGCGCCGATCTGGCGCAGCCCGTCGACGAGATCGCCGATCGGACGCTCGTGCATGCGCGGCACGCCGTGAATCCGGTAGTCGCCGCCGTTGACGGCCAGCACGGCGGTCAACGGGCGCACCGCGGTGCCCGCGTTGCCGAGAAACAGGTCCGCCTTGCGCGCCGTAAACGCGCCGCGCGTGCCCGTGACCACGCACGTGGCCGCCTCGAGATCGTGCGTGAACTTGACGCCGAGCTTGTCGAGCGCGTCGAGCATCACGCGCGTGTCGTCGGAATCGAGCAGATTGGTGATCGTGGTTTCGCCTTCGGCGAGCGCGGCGAGCAGCAGCACGCGGTTCGAAATGCTTTTCGAGCCGGGCAACTGCACCGTGCCGGACGCATGCGAGAACGGGCCGAGATCGAGATGTTCCATGAGTATTGAATCCAGATTATTTTTCAGGCGCCAACGGCACGATGCCGCCGCGCTCGCGCCAGGCCGAGCGTGCCGCGCGCGAACGCGCGAACACGGCCTCGAGCGCGGCGCCGTCGCCGGCCTCGATGGCCGTGCGCAATTGCGCGAGCACGTCGGTATAGGAATCGAGTTCGGCCAGCAGCGCGCTGCGGTTCGCGACGCAGATGTCGCGCCACATCTCAGGGCTCGAAGCCGCGATCCGCGTGAAATCGCGGAAGCCGCCGGCCGCGAACGACAGTTTCAGGTCGGCGTCGGCGCCGCTCAGAATCTGTTCGACGAGCGCGAACGACAACACGTGCGGCAAGTGGCTGACCGAGGCCAGCACGCGGTCGTGCTGTTCGGTATCCATCTCGCTGACCACGGCGCCCGCGGCGCGCCACATCGCGGCGACGCGCGCGACGGCCTCCGCGGTGTTCTCCGGCAGCGGGCACAGCACCACATGGCGCCCCACGTACAGTTCGGGCAACGCAGCCTCTACCCCACTCGACTCGCGGCCCGCGATCGGATGGCCGGGCACGAACTGGCCGATGCGCGCGCCGAGCGCCGCGCGCGCGGCCTCGGCCACGTCGGATTTGGTACTACCCGCATCCGTCACGAGCGTATGCGTATCGAGCAGCGGCGCGAGACGCGCAAGCATCGGGCCAGTCTGCGCGACGGGCACCGCGAGCAGCACGAAATCGGCGCCGGCCAGCGCCGTGCGCAAACCGGCTTCGTCGTCGAGCGTCACGCCCCCGTCGATCGCGCCGAGCGCCACCGCGCGTTCGAGCGCCGCGGCCGAGCGGCCCACGCCGACCACCTCGCGG
>CAUPOD010000049.1:0-10649 GCA_963512745.1 uncultured Burkholderia sp.
GGGGTGTTGTTTTTGCCCCCGCCCCCCCCCGCCCCCCCCGGGGCCCCCCCCGGCCGGCGGGGCGGGGGGGGGGGGGGGGGCGTTTGCGTTCAGCGCGGGGCCGGTGCGTCGCCGAGGAAGTGACGTGCGTAGCGCGCGTTGATGTCGGACAGGCGGAACAGCGTCAGGAAGTCCGCGCAGTTGAAATCGGGATCCCACGCCGGGGCGCCGCAAATTTTCGCGCCGAGACGCAGGTAGCCCTTGATCAGCGCGGGCGGCACGACCTTGGTGCCCGTCTGCAGTTCGTCCACGGGCAATGCCGTATGCGGGAACGCGCGGTACTCGGGTGCCGTCAGCGCGGCTTCGCCGAGCGATTGGTACAGGTTGGCCGCGTAGTGGCCGCCGTCCGTCATCGACACGCTCGCGCAGCCGAGCATCGATTCGTAGCCGTTCTGCATCATGTAGGCGCCGAGGCCGCCCCACAGCGCCATGATCGCGGCGCCGCTGCGGTAGTCGGCGTGCACGCACGAGCGGCCCACTTCGACCATCTTCGGGCGCAGGTGGGTCAGGCGCGACAGATCGAATTCGCTTTCGGCATAGAGGCGGCCGACTTGCGCCGCGCGGTGCGGCGGCAGCACGCGATAGGTGCCGACCACCTTGAGCGTATCCATGTCGCGCACGAGCAGGTGATCGCAGTACGGATCGAAGGAATCGACGTCGAGGCCGGCGGGGCCGTTGACGTGCGCGCCCATTTCCTCGGCGAATACGTGATAGCGCAGACGCTGCGCTTCGCGCAGTTCGTCTTCGGTGCGGGCCCAGACGGCGCGCAAGCGGAATTCGGACGTGACCGTTTCGGTCGCGCGCGGCAGATCGCGGCGCAAATCGAGCGGCAACGTAGAGCTTGGCAGATCTCGCATTAGGCTTTCCCGGTAGTAAGGAAGAGGGCGACTGCCCGCCAATGTAGTTACGGGGTGTTACGCTTCTGTGGCAAATCGATGTCGAAATGGTGACATGTCGCGGCTTTGACTTTAGCAGAAACCGTTAGCAGCCGCCAGTTTGGGCCGGGTTTGGGGCGGTTCAGAGCAGATCCGGGGAGATGGCGGCACGCAGCACCGTCTGCAGATGACCGTCGCGCCGTCGACACGACAGCCAGATCAAGCCCCCTTTTTTGATGCTCCAATCGGCATCGCTGCCGAGCAGGCGCGCCGCGGAGCTGCCGAGCGTCGGCTGATGGCCGACCACGAGCACGCAGGACGCGATGCCGGCGGGCCAGCCGACTGCTTGCAGCAGTGCTTCGACGCTCCCGCCCGGCGCGAGTTCGCGCACGCTGCGGTATTGGTCGGTCATTGCTTCGACGGTTTGCACCGTGCGCGCGGCGGGACTGGCCAGGATCGCGGTGTCGGGCGCGAGCCGCGTGCGCAGCCAGCGGCCGACCGCGCGCGCGTCCTTCTGGCCGCGGCCGGTCAGTTGGCGCGCGAGATCGCTGGCCGCGACATCCTCGGCCTCGGCGTGGCGCCATAGAATCAGATCCATGCGTGTGTCCTTTCCATTGAGCGGTGCGCGGACGACGCAGCGGATGCGGCGCCGATCTGCACGGGGCCGCGATAGTCTCACGATTTTACGTTGACCGCATATGACAAGCGCAGATACAATTGCGGGCTTCGCGGAGCGTAGCGCAGCCTGGTAGCGCATCTGATTTGGGATCAGAGGGTCGTAGGTTCGAATCCTATCGCTCCGACCAAAGGAATTGAGGTGAGGGGTTACATGCCATTGGCGTGTAGCCCCTTTTCTTTTGTCTTGTCTCCGCACTAGCATCGGCGGCGCGTGTCCGCACGCCGACCATTAATCCATTCGCTGCCAGCGGCCCGAGACCGCGCACACGGTGGCCGGTGCGCCGTTCACCCAGACTTGCTCTTTGTCCAATTGCGGCGGGACCGGAGGATCTGGGTCGAAGATTACTTCTAGTGCTTGCGCCACACGCGCGTCTTCGATGGGCAACTCCCACGTCAGGAATATCTGGGTGCAATCCCGGTCCGGTCCGAAATCGGCCGCATTGAAACCGCCGCCGTGGCGCTGAATGACGCCGTGTGGCTGGCTGGGGTCGAATATCACCGCGGTTCCGCGGGTCAGGGGAATGCGACGGCCCGTAGAGGGGAAGTGTAAGTCCAGCCCCTTGTCTTCGCTCAGGAAGAGATTGCAGAAGGCCGCGCCGCCATATTGGCCGCCGTCATGGTGGTATCGCGCGCCACGACAGGCCATCAGAGCGATATCGCTGGAGGCAAGCACGCCGGCGAGTCCAAGCGTGCCGGTCCAGTCGATCATCGCCTGCACGCCGCGTCTGTAGTCCGGCCAGCGCGCCTGCGTCCGCGCCAAAGGCATGACCTCGACATCTCCCGGTTCCAGGACGAGCCGTGTCGATGTCTCTCTTTTCCAATCTGCAAGCACGCGGGCAGAGGGGGGCGGGACGTCGACTGCGCCTGATAAAACAATGTCGCTTACGCGTCGGCTGCGGAGGACGTCATCGCTCAGAAAATAGGCGATCGGCATGATTCGTATTTCGCAGTCGACGCTGTTAGTTGGAGCTCGCATGAGGGGCATTGTAACGATTCAGGCGAAGTGTTCTTGGCGGTAGTCGGCCAGGAATGGCCGGTCGACGTGCATGTCCCGAGTGGTACCCAGCTGATCGAGACAGATGCCGGGTCGCGGAACGTCGTGGAGCTCTCTTCCAGCGAGGAGAGGCGGCGCGCACTCATCAAACATTTCGGAATCTTTCTGTGAAAATAGTTGCTCTCGGTGGAAGTCTACGGACCAACTCTTTCTCGGCGGCGGCGCTTCGAGCCGGCCTGACTGTTGCAGCTCGACTAGCCGCGACGACGGAGATGCTTGATCTTCGTCTACTTGATCTCCCTCTATACGTCCCGGACATGCCTGATGAAAGAGCAACGCGTTGTGTCACGCGCTCGGTAGAAGAGCTATTGAAGTTCAGACCGGCGAAAATCGACCTCTCAGATCGACCTATAAGCCGCTCGCGACCTCGAAGCGCCCGTCCATATCGTGCAAAATAGCCGCATCTAAAATGCGGAGAGCGGCTCGTGGGTGTCAACTTCGACCTGAACGATTTGCAGGCATTTCGAGCCGTCGTGGAGTTGGGTAGTTTCCGCAAGGCAGCGGAGGCGGTTAATATTTCGCAGCCGGCGCTGAGCCGGCGCATCGAAAAGCTCGAAGCGGCGCTCGGCGTGCGGCTCTTCGAGCGCACCACCCGCACCGTGACGCTCACCACCGTAGGTCGCGTATTCGCCCCGAGCGCGGAACAACTGCTCGACGATCTTGACGTCGCGTTGCTCGGCATTCGCGATGTCTCCAGCAGCCGCCTCGGTCACGTGACCATCGCATGCGTGCCGTCGGTGGCCTACTATTTCCTACCGAGCGTCGTTGCCGCCTACCACAGCCGTTATCCGCGAATCCGGGTCAAGCTGCTGGACACGAGCGCCAACGACGTGCTCGGCGCGGTCATCAGCGGCGAAGCCGATTTCGGCGTCAGCTTCATGGGCAGTCAGGAACCCGATGTCGAGTTCAAGGTTCTGCTGCAGGAGCGCTTTGTCGCCGCGTGCCGTCGTGATCATCCTCTTGCCCGGAAAAAGCAGGTGACCTGGAGCGAGCTGTATGAACACGAATACGTTTCCGTCGACAAGACTTCCGGCAACCGCCTGCTGCTAGATCAGGCGTTGACCAACGTGGCGCCTGCGGCGCCGAGCGTCTGCGAGACTCGCCATGTCACCACCATGCTCGGCCTCATTGAAGCGGGCCTCGGCGTGGCAGCGGTGCCTTCCATGGCAATGCCCGTGCGCGACCATCCGATTTTGACCAGCGTGCCGCTCGTCGATCCGGTCGTGACGAGGCGCGTCGGCATTGTCAGGCGCCGGGGACGCCCGCTCGCGCCGGCCGCGCAGCAGTTCTACCAGGCGATCCTCGACACGAAGCGCAGCGGCCGGGCCGGTGCGGTGAAGAAGACCCAGAAATGACGCTATCGAGGCCCTTCAGGCTACTTTACGTCCAGGTCCTGCTTGGAATGGGGCTAGGCATGGCTGTCGGCCACGTCTGGCCGCAGGCCGGCACGTCGCTGAAACCGCTCAGCGATGCGTTCGTCGCGCTGGTGCGCATGATGATCGCGCCAATCGTCTTCTGCACGATCGTCACCGGCATCACGTCGCTCGTGAGCGGCTCGAAGATCGGCCGGGTCATCCTGAAGGCGCTGGCGTTGTTCTACTTGCTCACCGTCGTCGCGCTCGTTCTGGGCCTCGCGACCGCGTTCGCGCTGCATCCGGGCGCGGGACTGCATATCGACGCGCATCGTCTGGACACAGCCGTCCTCGCGCAGTATTCGATCCGCACGCAGACGCACGGACTAGTCGAATTCGCGCTGCATGTGATTCCGGAGACGCTCGTCGGCGCCTTCGAGAGAGGCGAGGTGCTGCCGGTCCTGCTGCTTGCCCTTCTGTTCGGCTTCGCAATGAACGCCAGCGGAAGCGCCGGGCGGCGAGCGCAGGCATTCATCGACAGCTTCGCACACGTGCTGTTCCGCATCCTCGCGCTGATCATGCGGCTGGCCCCCGTCGGAGCATTCGGGGCGATGGCGTTCACGGTGGGCCGTTTCGGCATCCGCTCGATCGGCTCGCTCGGCATGCTGATGTTGTCGTTCTATGTGGCGTGCCTGCTGTTCGTCGTCTGCGTGCTCGGTCTGCTCGCACGCCTGCATCGCTTCTCTTTCTGGCGCCTACTGCGCTACATTCGCGAGGAACTCGTCATCGTGCTGGCGACGTCGTCGACCGAACCGGTGCTGCCGCGCCTCATCGTCAAGCTCGAGGCACTCGGCTGCGACAAGGGTATCGTCGGATTGGTGCTGCCGGCCGGCTATTCTTTCAATCTCGACGGCACGGCGATCTACCTGACGCTCGCTGCGATGTTCATCGCGCAAGCGTGCGATGTACACCTTTCTGCCGGCCAGATCGCGACGATGCTCGCGGTCATGCTGCTCACGTCCAAGGGCGCGGCGGGCGTGTCGGGCAGCGGACTGGTTGCGCTCGTCGCGACGCTCGCCGTCGTTCCCGATCTGCCGGTTGCAGGCGTCGCGCTACTGGTCGGCATCGATCGCTTCATGTCCGAGGCGCGCGCCCTGACGAGCGTGATCAGCAATGCCTGTGCCGTTATCTTTGTATCGATCTGGGAGCACGCCTGCGACCGCACGCGCCTGGCGGATGGATTGAGCCTGGCGCATGAGCCCGAAGAAGCTTTCGATCGGGCCGCCGACCTGCCGGGCTGAATCGTTGCCGCGGCCTCAATGCGTGGCGACGGAATCGAGCCCGGTCGATCTCACCTCCGGCTGCGCGGCGGGCGACGCGAGGTAGTCAAGCAGCGCTTTCGCCTCCTGCGGATGCTGTGCGCCGACCGGGATGCCAGCCGCATAGCGCGTGACGGATTGCACCGACTCCGGAATCTTGCCGACGTACGCCGCGCCCTTCACCGGGAGCAATTCGCTTACCTGCTGAAATCCCACTTCATAGTCGCCCGTTGCAACCACCGACGCTACCGGGATCTTCGGGATCATTTTCGCCTTGGGCTTCACCTGTTCCTCGATGCCGAGCCGCTTGAACAACTCGCGCTCGATATAGACGCCGCTCGCGCTATCCGAGTAAGCGATCGACCGGGCATGCAGCAAGGTTTCCTTGAGCGCCGCCTCGGAACCAATGTCGGGCTTCGGCGCGCCGTCGCGCACGACCAAGCCGATACGCGAATCCGCGAGCTCGACGCGCGATGTGGGGATCACCTTGCCCTGCTTGATGAGGTCGTCGAGTGCATAGCCGACCATGATTACGACGTCGGCAGGTTCGCCACGCGCGAGCCGGTTCGGAATGGCCTCCGGCGACTTGCCCATCGACGGGCCGAGCACGGTATCGAGCGTGTTGCCCGTGGCGGCCGCGAACTTCGGGCCGAGCAGCTTGTAGGCAGCGGTGAAGCCGCCGGAGCTCATCACGTGCAGTTCGGCGGCCTGCACACTCGCCGCGGCGGCGGCGCTGCCCAGGAGCGCCGCGGTGCAGAGTTTCAGAAGAATGGATCGCATGGGTGAAAGAACGTCAGTCTGAAGTTGGAGAAACGAAGCGGTGCTTCAGGAAGCCGCGCGCAGCGAAACGGGACGACGCCGGTACAGTGCGAGCGTGGCACCGAGCCCGCAGATCGCGGCGAAGCTCATCCAGTAGCCCGGCGCGGCTTTATCGCCCGTCATGTGAATCAGCGCGGTCGAGACCACAGGCGTGAAACCGCCAAAAACCGCCGTCGCGAGGCTGTAGGCCAAAGAGAATCCAGCGACACGCACTTCGACCGGCATCAGCTCGGTGAGTGCGACGACCATCGCGCCGTTGTACATCCCGTACATGAATGAGAGCCAGAGCAGCACGAGCAGCATGTGGACGAAGCTCGGCGCGTGAGCGAGCAGCGACAGCGCGGGATACGCGGTCGCCATCGCCAGGATCGTCATTCCGAGAAGCAGCGGACGGCGACCGATGCGGTCCGACAGCGCGCCGCCAATCGGCAGCCAGATGAAGTTGGAGATCCCCACGCACAGCGTGACAAGCAGGCTATCGGCGGTGCTCAGATGCAGGACCGTCTTGCCAAAGGTAGGCGCATACACGGTGATGAGATAGAAGCTCGTGGTGGTCATGGCGACCAGCAGCACGCCCGCGATCACGATGTTCCAATTTTGCATGAGCGTAGTGGAGACTTCTTTCATGCTGGGGCGATGCTGACGCTGTTTGAATTCCTGCGTTTCCTCGAGATTGCGCCGCAAAATGAAAATGAAAGGTACGATCATGCAGCCGACGAAGAACGGCACGCGCCATCCCCACGCAGCGATCGCCGCCGTGTCGAGCCATTGATTGAGCGCGAAGCCGAGCGCGGCGGCGACGACGATCGCCACCTGCTGGCTCGCCGACTGCCAACTGGTAAAGAAACCCTTGCGGCCCGGCGTCGCCATCTCGGCGAGATAGACCGATACGCCGCCCAGTTCCGCTCCCGCGGAAAAGCCTTGCAGCAGACGGCCAATGAGCACGAGGGCCGGGGCGAAGAGTCCGATCGTCGCGTATCCGGGCACGAACGCGATCAAGATGGTGCCGCTCGCCATGATCGACAGCGTGACGATCAGGCCCTTGCGGCGGCCGACATCGTCGATATACCCGCCGAGGATAAATGCGCCGAGCGGCCGCATGAGGAAGCCCGCGCCGAACACGGCGAAGGTCATCATCAGCGAAGCGAACTCGCTCCCCGCCGGGAAAAAGACCGCGGCAATCTGCGTGGCATAGAAGCCGAACAGGAAGAAGTCGAACTGCTCGAGGAAGTTGCCTGCCGTCACGCGTAGCACGGCGGATGCCTTCGATCGCCCGGGGGCGAGCGGGGTTGAGGAGGGGTGCATGGGGGTGTCTCCGGAAATTTCTAACCTTGCGATGTTCGGGCGATTTGTCGTTTTTCGAATATTGGCCCGAACCGCACGAAACGATAATTGCTATTTTCGAAACGATTGATGTGTGCTGGTTATCAATGTCGGAAGCGTGCTCACGCCACGCAGTGGTACTGCGACGCGGGTGTTCGGGGAATATGGTGTGCACCCGGTTCAGGTGATCGTCGATTTCCGCCGCGCATCCGGGCATGCGGGGATAAAGGAAGAGTGTAAATGCGGCGGTATGCAGATCGGACTCAGCCAATTCACCGCGTTGCAGCGGCTGCCGCAGTATCTTCAGCGGGCAGCCCCGCGATCACGGCATCGGCGTTTACCCGCTAACCCAGAGTCTCCAAGCCTTCTCCCGGCCAGGGCGTAGAGGCAAATCAACACCCGGCAAGCTACGAGTTCGCGTCGCGCCGCTGTTTGTCGAAATTCCGACGTGTAGGCAATGCCAGCCTGGGCTACACACGCGCTCAACAAAGCGTTGCAGCCGGCGCGATAGGCACCTCAATGCTGAGCTGAGGCGGGGTGCAGTTCGGGCCTCACCGCTTCGTCAGCAAACGTCGCCTTGACTATTGCACGGGCGCACCTCCTGCGCGCGCCATTCCTTGACGAGCTCCCGGCGGTTGCGAGGGTAGCGCGCGGCAAGAACTTCTGCGCTCGCGATGTCGTCCATGCCGATCACCCTGAACTGGCTGTCCAGCTCGCACCAGGCTGCGATAAACCGCTTGCTTTCGATAAAGCCCAGCTTGATCGGCCAGACCACCTGTTCGTCCACCGGTGCGTGTTCGATCGACAGCGCTATGCGGAGCTTGCGTTGCTCCCGAAGCGCCCGCCGGATGTCGTTCAGATTGAGAGGCATCGAGCCCTTCAACGGATGACCTACGTAGATCGTGTCGTCGTCGAGGGCAGATCGCATGTGTGGAGGAAGAACGGCATTGATCTTGGCTAGTGCGTTCGTCACGGCAAGAGAGAGCGTATCGTCGGTCTGGCGACTGACCCACTGGGCGCCGATCACGAGTGCCTGGATTTCTTCTTCGGTGAAAGACAGCGGAGGCAGAAGGAATCCTGGTCGCAGGATGTAGCCGACACCCGGTTCTCCTTCGATGTCGGCGCCCATGTCCTGCAGTGTGGCGACGTCGCGACGGATGGTACGCAGGGACACGCCCAGCTCACGCGCAAGCGCTCCGCCTGACACCGTCCTGCGGTGTCGGCGAAGCGCTTGCATCAGGTCGAACAGTCGATGACTTCTGGCCATTCTTACTCCATCGTCACGACGCCTTTGCCGCCGAGCTTGCGGCCTTTTTCAAGCTCGGTCATCAGCTGGATCGCGGCGTTTAGCGGAACAGTTTCTCCAATCGGGATACTGAACTTGCTGTCACGAGCAGCGTCCGCAAGCTTTTCCAGTATCTCGGCGCGCGGCGAGCCGATGATGGGCTTCAGTCGTCGATCGAAGATCGCCCGGATGAACTTGCCCAGGCCCGGGTTCAAATCCAGGAACACACCACCTTGGCGCAGCATGGCTACGCCTGCCGACACCGTCATCGTTGCGGCGGTGTCGTAGACCACGTCGAAGCGCGTGGCGATCATCGACAAATCCGTCGTGCGGTAGTCGTAGACCGTCTTCACGCCGAGTGACCTGGCTCGCTCCATGTCTCGGGCGCTACAGCTGCCGGAGACGGTGGCGCTAAAAAGCCGCGCAATTTGCACGGCCGCTTCGCCGACTGCCCCGGCACAGCCGTTGATGAAGACATGCTGGCCGGCCTGCAGCTTAGCCTTGTCGATTAGCCCGTTCCATGCGGTGACGCCCGGGGTACCAAGGCAAGCCGCATCCTCGAAGGAGACGCTGTCGGGCTTCCTGGCCAGGAAGGTCTCTTTCGTCACCACTGCCTGGCCGAGCGCACCGCTTTCCTTGAGGCGGGCTAGACCGAATACAGCGTCGCCTGCTTGAAGCCGCGTGACACCGTCGCCGACGGCCGTGACGATGCCCGAGAAGTCCATTCCCATCGCTCGGGGGAAAGCCCTGCCGGTGACGATCTTCATCTGTCCGTTGCGCAACTTCCAGTCGATCGGATTGATCGCCGCGAACCTGACCCGCACTGCCACTTCACCGTTGCCAGGCGCGGGTAATTCGAAATCATCGACCCGCATCAACTCCGGGCCACCATAGCTGCTGTACTGAATGCGTTTCATGAGCCTACCAATTGGTGGGCTACCGAGTAAGCAGGGGCGGCCGGTTCAAATCGGGGCATGTTGCAATTCCTTCTCAGAGGCAGGGGGTGAGAGCGGTTTGATATCTCTACTGCTTATGGAGACATCATATAAGTCCGTGATGCCAGTTTCTGGCACCATTCGTGCAATGCGCTCTGTTTGTAGCCGCTGTTCCGGTGGTAATTGCATATCCAATGGCCTACGGCATTATGGTCGACGCCGGCGAAGCTACGCCTGAGAGATGCGCACAAGTTGTAGTTGTACTGCGAGTGCTGTCATCGTGAATTTGTGGTGGAGGTCGGCTCCCGCCGGCTACGAAGATTCCGTGTCTGCCCTACGCGAACGTCCGCTTCGTAAAAAGTCGAGTGCCCCTTTCGGGGCGATCTCGGCCACTTAAAACATCGCCCCCCCGCATTGCTCCAGCCACACAACAGTCCTAGTCTTCGTCGTTTCGTCAACCGAGATTCCACTTCCGGCGCGATACCCTCGCGGTCAGTCATCTCCAACCGGCAGAATCAACCGCTCAGGAATGTTCCGCGCCGCCCGACGCATAACGAAGTAGTACACGATGCCCGGAACGATCAACCCGAGAATCCAAGAAATATCCGTCCCGTCCAGCGCATCGACAAACGGCCCGGTATAGAAACTCGTAGAAATAAACGGCATCTGCACCAACACTCCCAGCGCATAGATCGCGATCGCCTTTCCATTCCACCGGCCATATCGACCATTCGGATCGGAGAGCGCCGGTACGTCGTAGCGCGACTGCGTGAAGCAGTAGTAGTCGACCAGATTGATCGCGCTCCACGGCGTAAAGAAGGCCAATAAAAACAGAATGAACGCCGTGAATTCCTTGAGGAAGGAATGCCGTCCCGCGAGTGCGACGAGCGTCGAAAGCCCGACCATGCCCGCGATATAGATAAAACGATGGCGCGTGGAGATCGCGCGTCTGCCGCTAAACGCACTGACG
>CAUPOD010000050.1:0-10012 GCA_963512745.1 uncultured Burkholderia sp.
GTATTCGATCTGGTTCAAGATTCGGCCCGACGATCCGGCGGATTCTCACACTCGGCGGCATGCGCACGCATCTCGGCCCGACCCGTCGCTGCAGGGCGCCGTCAACGCGCGCAGTTAAAACACCACCCATTCACTTTACCGAAGGACCCTCGATGTTGAATTCCACAGTTGTCGTTGTGACCGGCGTGTCGTCGGGCATAGGACGCGCGGCCGCGGAGAAATTCGCGAAGCGCGGGTGCCGCGTATTCGGTACCGTGCGCAAGACCGCAAAAATGGCTTCATTGGACGGCGTCGAACTGGTGGAGATGGACGTGCGCGACGATGATTCTGTTCGCGCTGCCATTCATGCGATCATCGGTCGCGCCGGGCACATCGATGTGCTCGTCAATAATGCCGGCGGGACGTTGATCGGAGCCGCGGAGGAAACATCGGTTGCCGAAGCCGCCGCACTGTTCGACACTAACGTGTTCAGCATTCTGCGTACGACCCAGGCGGTGCTTCCGCACATGCGGGCGCAAGGACGCGGGCGGATCGTCAATATCAGTTCGGTGCTCGGCTTCTTACCGGCGCCGTACATGGGACTCTATGCGGCCTCCAAGCATGCCGTCGAGGGGCTGACCGAGACGCTGGACCACGAGACGCGTCAGTTCGGCGTTCGCGTCACGCTGGTCGAGCCGTCATTTACGCGAACCAATCTCGACGTCAATGCGCCGCAGGCCATCGCGAAGATCGCCGACTATGATCGGGAGCGCGCGCTTGCGGCGCGTGCCGTCGTCGACAGCGTGAAAGCGGCGCCCGAGCCGGACACCGTGGCGAACACCATTGTCGAAGCCGCGCTCGGCCCATGGCGCATGCGCCGTACGCCGCCCGGAGAGGCGTCCCTCCTGAGCAAGTTGCGGCGCTTCATGCCGGCCGGTCCGGTCGATGCAAGCCTCAGAAAAAAATTCCGGCTCGCGTAAGCGCTTCTGCGCGGATCCGCACGAAGATTGGTTCACATCCTCTCCGCATTCGCGCAAATTTCCGTGCAGAAATCCAGAAAGGCTTCAACGGCCGCCGGCGCCAAACGCCTTGACGGGCGAGCGATGTACAACGGGTAAGTCTCGCCCGGCCAGTCGGGGAACAGTTCGATCAATTCTCCACTGGCGATCAGGTGGCCGACGTTCAATGCGAGCACCTGCGCGATGCCGGATCCGCTCACGCATGCCTGAACCATCAGGTCGACATCGGTGGTCGTGAGGTGGCCTTTGGTTTCCACCGGCAGGACCTCCCGGCCGCGATGAAACTCCCACGAGAACGGCCTGCCGCGCAGGGGATCGATGTACTGGATGCAGTCGTGACCGACGAGCTTTTCCGGTCGCTTGGGCCGACCGTGCCGTGCCAGATAGCCGGGCGACGCGACTGTCAGCACGCGCGTCTGGAGTAGCAAGCGCGAGGTCATGGACGACGGCGGCTGCGGCCCGAAGCGCACTGCAACGTCGATACCCTCCGCCACCAGATCGCCGATGTCGGGCTGCTGCAGCACCGTCAGTTCAAGATTGGGATGCCGTTCGCGCAGCAGAGGCAGCTTCGGCGCCAGCACGTACCGCGCGAAGATCGGGTTCAGGTTGACCCGCAGCATGCCGCGCACTGCGACCGCGGCGCCCGACACGTAGCTGGCTGCCTCCTCGATGCCTTCCAGATGCGGCGCGGCACGCTGATACAGATTTGCCCCGTCGCTCGTCAGGTGCAAGGCACGCGTCGTGCGGTCGAGCAGGCGCACCCCCAGCCTTTCCTCCAGCCGGGAAATCGACCGGCTCACGCCGGAGGCCGATAGCCCCAGCACCTCGCCCGCGCGGCTGAAACTCCCGGCCTCCACGACCGCCGCCAACACGCTCATCCCGGACAACAGCCGTCCATCAAAACTCATATCTTCTCCATCTTTGAATTTAAGCAAAGATAATGTGAATGAATCTACCTTTATCAAAGATGACGTGCAACCTATCGTGTCAACCGTGACGACGCGAGGCACGGTTTCCCTGGGGAACATCCACCGAGCGGCCGTCGCTCCGACCGATCATTCACCTCCAAGGAATACTCCGTGACTGCCCATCGCACCCTCTTCAAAGCAGGCACCATCCTGACGCTCGATGCCAAGGTTCCCAATCTCGCTAGGGGCGACGTTCTGGTTCAAGACGGCCGCATCGCCGCCGTCGGCCCGGCGCTCCAGGCCGACGACGCCTTCGTCATCGATGCTGCCGGCCACATCGTCATGCCAGGCATGGTCGATGCCCACCACCACATGTGGCTCGGCGTGATGCGTCGCATGATGCCGAACGTTGACGACCTGTTCGCCTATATCGACGTGGTGGCCGAGCAATTGGGCGCGCACTACCGCCCGCTGGACATGTATCTGAGCACCCGGCTCACGGCCGCCGCCTCGTTGGACGCGGGCATCACCACGATCGTCGATGCCTGCCACAGCTCGCGCAGTCCCGAGCACACCGACGCCGCGCTCGACGCGCTGGAAGCGAGCGGCATCCGGGCCTTGCACATGGTGGGGCCGGCCATGGACAAGCAGGCCTCCGCCGCCCACCTGCCGGGCGACCTGCGGCGGTTGGCGCACCATTGGAACAACGCGGGCAGCCTGGTTCGCGTAGGCCTATTCGGGCAACTCAATCTGGACTGGTGGAAGGTCGCGCGCGAACTCGACATGCGCATCCTGACCGAGTTCATCGGCGATTTGGCCAAGCTGGGGCCTGAATTCGCCGAGCCTGGCGTGCTGGGATCGCACAACATCTTCAATCACTGCACGCGCGTACCGCAGGAGACCTGGAAGTTGCTGGCCGACGCCGGCGTGAACATCACGGTCAATCCGCGGTCGGATGCGCTCTTCGGCTTCGACGACGAGACCTTCGCTTACCAGCAAGCCGTCGATCACGGCTTGGCCCCGGCGCTCGGCATCGATCTGGATACCGCCTTCGGCAGCGACATGTTCGGCGAGATGCACGCGCTGTTCAGTCAGCAGCGCTCGGCCATGCGCTATCGACGTTTCCGCGGCGAGGCCGACGCACCAGCACCGATCTCGGTCGAAGCCGTGCTAAGGGCCGCTACCGTCAACGGCGCACGCGCGGCCGGCCTGGAAGACCAGATCGGCACGCTGACGCCCGGCAAGCAGGCCGACATCATCATGGTGCGCACCAACGGCGTAGCCGTGTTTCCGGTTACCCATGCCATCGGCACGATCGTCCAGGCGGTCGAACGTGCCGACGTGGACACCGTGATGGTGGCCGGTCAGCTGCGCAAGCGCTCCGGGCAACTGGTCGGCGTCGACTTGGCCAAGCTCAACGCCGACGTCACGGCTTCGCGCGACTTCCTCATTGCGGCGAGCGGCTATCGCGCGGACCTCTTCGGCGCGGCCGCGTAATCGGGAGAGTCCCATGCAAGGTCTTGCCATGAAGCGGGCGGCTCGTGCCGACGCCGCTGCCGCATACTTGTCCCGCCCGGCGCCGGGCATCATCGCCGCGCTGTTTTGCGGCTACCTGGCCGTCGGCTTGCCGCTGCCGGTCATCCCGCTGTTCGTGCATGAGCGTCTTGGTTTCAGTAACCTCGTCGTGGGGCTCGTGATCGGCATTCAGTTTCTGGCGACGGTGCTCGCCCGAGGGTACGCCGGTCGTGTCGCCGACCAGCAGGGCGGCAAGCACTCGGCGCTGCAGGGCGCGGCAGTCTCGGCCGGCGCGGGATTGCTGTACCTGACCGCGGCCATGCCGGGTATGCCGCCAGCAGCGAGCTTGGCCATCGTCATCGCCGGCCGCCTGGCGGCCGGTCTCGGCGAAAGCCAGTTCGTGACCGGCTGCGTTTCCTGGTCGATCGCCTCGGTTGGCCCGCAGCGCGCCGGCATGTCGATGTCCTGGACGGGTATCGCGATGTTCGCGGCATTGTCGATCGGCGCGCCGATCGGCATGGCGCTGTACCGAGGCTATGGCCTGCCCGCGGCGATGGTGGCCTGCGTCGCCGCGCCCGTGCTGGCCGCGTCGATCGCACTGGGCTCGACGTCGTACCTGTCACCGGGCGGAGCGCGGCTGCCTTTCCATCGCGTGGTGGGCCGCATCTGGCGCGAAGGACTCGGGTTGATGCTCCAAGGTGTCGGTTTGTCCGGACTCACCGCGTTCGCCTCGCTGTACTTCGCGGCACGTCACTGGGGCAATGCCGGACTGGTGATGACGGCCTTCGGTGTCGGCTTCATCTTCGTGCGTATCGTGCTTGGACACCTGCCTGATCGCATGGGCGGCTACCGGGTGGCAGTGTGGTCGCTGGCGGTCGAGGCTGTCGGCCAGGCAATGCTGTGGTGGGCGCCGAGCGAATGGGCGGCGCTCGCCGGCGCGCTGGTCACTGGCTTGGGTTGCGCGCTGGTGTTCCCGGCGCTGGGCGTCGAAGCGCTCAAGCGTGTGCCGCCAGCCAACCGCGGCAGCGCGATGGGTGCATTCGTGGCGTTCCTCGATATCGCCTACGGCATCTCGGGGCCCGTCGCGGGCGTTATCGCCGGACAGTTCGGCTATGCCGTCGTCTATCTGTTCGGTACGGCCTGCGCGTTGCTGGGGGCCATGCTCGCAGCCATGTCGCACACACCGCAATCTTGAACGTCATGCTTCGCCGTTCGGGCAAGGCCCGCGGCACTTGGAAGGAGAAAGTCATGTCTCGTATCTTCATTTCCGGCTCATCGGCCGGCCTGGGTTTGATGACCGCCGAATTGCTGGCTCGACAGGGGCACAAGGTCGTGCTGCACGCCCGCAACGCGGAACGGGCAGAGGAGGCCGGGCGCGCGTTGCCGCAGGCCGAGGCGGTGGTCGTCGGCGATTTGGAGACCATTGAAGGAGCAAAGGGCGTAGCCGCGGAGGTCAACGCCCTGGGGCGATTCGATGCGGTGATCCATAACGCGGCGGTCGGTTATCGGGAAGGCCGTCGCGTCACTGCCGACGGGCTACCGCACGTGTTCGCGATCAATACGCTGTCGCCCTACATCCTGACGGCGCTGATCGACCGTCCGAAGCGGCTGGTCTATCTGAGTTCCGGTATGCACCATCGAGTGAATGCCAATCTGGACGACATCCTTTGGCGCCGGCGTCTTTGGAACGGGTCCGAGGCCTACGCCGAAAGCAAGCTCCACGATGCCATGCTGGCTTTCGCCGTGGCGCGGCGCTGGCCAGCGGTTTTCGTGAATGCGCTGGAGCCGGGCTGGGTGCCGACCAAGATGGGCGGCCCGAGTGCGCCCGACGACATGGATCAAGCGCATCTGACGCAGGCTTGGCTTGCTTCCGGAGATGACCCCAAAGCCGACGTGGCCGGCAAGTATTTCTATCACTTGAAGCGCATGGCGCCGAATCCTGAGGCGCTGGACCCTACGTTACAGGATCGTCTGACCGGCATCTGCGAAGAGATTTCGGGGGTGGCCATCCCGGTTTGAGCGGCCGATGGTTCTTATCTTTTTCCAACCGAATTGGCTTTTAGAGAAACGATGTCCGGCTCCACAGCGAGGTCAACCAGGGCCATCGCTTGCCGCCGCCAGGAGCGGCACCAAGACGTCACTAATCGGCATCGAAACGCCATGAACACGACCGCGACGCGCGATAACACCATTGCGGATATCCCATTCGAGCGGCCGGCCTGCTTCCCGATCCGCGAGGATGGAGGTGCCCATGTCCGCAGGCGCCGCCTGGAATTTCTCGAGGATCTCCTGCGGCACTTCTTCTCCTAGCTCAACCCCTTCCGCGCGGGCCACGGCCAGACATTCCTGCAAATAGGCGAGGGTCAGCTCGGCAATGTCGGCGCGGCCGAACATGCCCGAGCGGCGCTGCGTGAGCGCCATGAGGCCGGCCGCCGCGTTCTGCAGCAGTTTGCGCCAAGCTAAAGCGCTAAAGTTTGCGGCCAACTCGACGGAGCACCGCGTGCCTTGCAGCGCGTCGGCCGCCACGCGGGCAGCCGGTATTTCGGGCAGGGTGAGGCGCGCATCGCCGCGCAAGCGCACAGAGCCGTCTGCTTGCGCCTGCGCCGGAAACCACACGACAGCGGGAACCACCTGTCCGCGTGGGCAATGCGCAGCGACGCTCTCCAATTGTTCGACGCCGTTTTGCAGAACGCACACAACGGTCTCGGGACCCGTCAACGCTGTCAGCCAGTCTGCTGCTGCCTCGGTTTGTGTCGCTTTCACTGCGAGAAAGACGAGATCGACGGGGTGGGCAATCTGTGCCGGGTCGGTCAGGACGGGGCCAGGTACGGTGATCAGGCGACCGCCATCTTGCAGCGTCAAGCGATCACGAGCGGTGTGGCCGCATAACAAAGGCGTGCGGCCGGCTTCGTGCAGCATCGCCGCGACCGTGGTGCCGATGGCCCCAGGGCCCACCACAGCGACTTCGGCATCGATTCGAGCATTCATGAAACGGACTCCTTTGACGGGGATCTGTTCGTGCACGGGTTGTACGTGTCTCAGGCTGTATGTAATATATTACATATGATCGATAATAAAGGTAATTCCATTACGGAGAGCGAGCGGCGGTTGCAGCAATGGATCGGAAGCATTCAGGCCCGCAGTGGCGGTCTCGCTGCAAGCGAGGCCAAGGTTGTCGATCTCCTGCTCACTGACCCTCTTTTCGTCGGCGCGAGCACGACCGCGCTGGTCGCCGCTCGTGCCGGCGTTTCACCGCCGACCGTGATCCGAGCCGCTCGCGCGCTCGGGTTCACCGGGTTCACCGAACTCAAGATCGAGATCGCGCGCGCTCGCGGCACGGCCCGATTCTTCGCGCCTCCCGAAACACTCGCTGCGGATGCGACGTTGGCTTCCGTGCTGGAAACTGCCGTTCGCGCGGGCACCGACGCACTGACTGCGCTGAGCGGCGCCATCGAACTCTCCGCGCTCGATGAGGCGGTCGGCTTGATCCAGCATGCGCGCCAGGTATTCGCATTCGGCGCGGGACCTTCCGCGACGGTTGCCGCCGATGCGGTCTTCCGTCTGCGTGCGATCGGCGCGGTAACCATTAGCATCCCTGATTATTTGTCGGCGATGATCGCCGCGCGGCTGCTCGGTCCCGGGGATGTCGTCATCGCCGTCAGTTCGACCGGCCGCACGTCATCGACGCTCGCCATTGCCGATGCGGCAACCTCGGCCGGCGCCTCGCTCATCGCGGTAACCAACCAGTACGGCACGCCACTGGCGACGCTCGCGAATGTCGCTCTTGTCGTCGGCGGCGCACCGCTACCGGCGCAGATGGCTGCTGCGGGGAGCCGGTTGGCGCAACTCGTCGTTATCGACGCGCTGGTCGCGGCTCTCGCCGTGCGCGATCAAGAGCGGAGCCGCAGGGCGGAGCGGGCGGGCATCGATTTGCCGGACATTTCCTGATGCAGCGCGGCACGATCGCGATCGTCCTCACTGCAGCGGTTGCCCATGCGGTATGGAACCTCGCCTCGAAGTACAAGCGGGGAGACACTCTGGTGTTCGTCTGGGCCTACAGCTGTGCCTCGACGCTGCTGTGTCTTCCGGTCGGCATTGCGCTGATGGTTAAGGAGCAGCAGGCGTTCGACTGGCGGCTCGCGGTGGGCGCCGCCGTTTCTGCTGCGTTGCACATCGCGTACTCTCTGACCTTGCAGGCGGGCTACGATCGCGCCGAGCTCGGGGTGGTTTATCCGGTCGCCCGCGGTACAGGACCCATATTGACGATGCTGTTTGCGATCTTGCTGATGGGGGAGCGGCTCACTGCAGTCGCGATGCTCGGCGCGCTTCTGGTTGTCGTGGGCATTTTTGTGGTCACGGGCAACCCGTTCCGGCGCGGGACGCGTCACCCGCTCAAGGGAATGCTGTGGGGCGCTGCGACGGGCGCCGCGATCGCGGGCTATACCCTCTGGGACCGCTACTCGGTCACCTCGCTTGACTTGGCGCCTGTGAGCTACTACGGCAGCGCGCTGCTGCTGCAGAGCCTGCTCCTGACGCCAAGCGCGCTGCGCCGGCGACATCGAATCCCCGCCGCCATACGCGCGGATGCCGTGCCGATTCTCATCGTCGCAGTGTTCTCCCCGCTTGCCTATATTCTCGTGCTGACCGCCATGCGGACTGCGCCGCTGGCGCTCGTCGCTCCCTTGCGAGAGTCATCCATTATCATCGGCTCTCTTCTTGCCTACTGGCTCTTTCGCGAGAGGCATCTGGCGCGACGCGTCGCGGGCGCCGCGGTGGTACTGGCCGGGATCGCGGCGATCAGTTTTTGATCGGGTTGCCCGCTCGAGCGCGCCAGAGAAGAGAAGGCAGTCTCGGCTACGGGGCGATTCATACAAAAGTACGGCGCGGCGTTTATCGGTAGCTCTCGCGATGACCACGGAAGCATTCTTCAAAAAGATCCGAACCTATGCCGATCTGTCGACGGCGGCGGAGCAGGCTTGGGCTCCGCTGCTTCGTTGCAAACAGTATCGCAAGGATGACACGTTCATCTTGGCCGGCGATGTGCCGACGACCTTCGCATTCGTCGTAGAAGGGCTTTTCTCGCAGCACTATGTCGGCCCTGGCGGCGATCTCGTGATCAAGTACTTCTTCCCGGAAAATCGGATCGCTGCCTCCGTAAGCGCGACTTTGCTCGCGCAACCTAGCCTGTTTACGATCACTGCGCTTGAGGACAGCACCGTCCTCGAGTACGAGTTTGCGGCGTTCAAGTCGCTTGTCGCCGAATTTCCCGACATCGCCGCCTTCTACATCGCGTACATGGAGCGTCATTGGATCGTCGAAAAAGAGCCCGGCGAGATCGCTTTCCGGCACGACGATGCGATGAAACGCTATCGCGATTTCATCGGCAGAGAACCGGAGCTGCACAAGCGCCTGAAGCAGCATCACGTCGCCGCGTGGCTCGGCATCACCCCTGAAAGCCTCAGCCGTCTCAGGAAGGCTATCGCTTTGGGTGTCGGATAGACGAGGGCCGGTCTTACCAAACATCAATGCGCTCGCACGATCGCGCCCCTATCGTTGACCTCGGCAAGCGCAGTGCTTGCCGCAACCATTGGAGAGCCGAGATGACCAAGATGATTTTCGTGAACTTGCCCGTGACGGACTTGCCGCGATCAAAGAATTTTTATGAAGCCGTGGGCTTTACCAACAATCCGCAGTTCAGCGACGACACCGCAGCCTGCATGGTTTGGAGCGAGACGATCAACGTGATGCTGCTCACGCATGCGAAGTGGCGCACCTTCACGAACCGCGCGATTCCCGCTCCCGACTCGAGCGAGGTGATGCTGGCGGTGTCCTGCGACAGCAGGGCGGTAGTGGACGCGATGAACGATGCCGCGGCGAAACACGCCGGAACGGCCGATGTCAACCCGAAGCAAGACCTCGGATTCATGTACAACCGAAACTTCGCAGATCCCGACGGACACGTGTGGGAGGCGATGTGGATGGATTGGTCGGCCATTCCGCCGAGTGCCTGATGCGCTACGGGTGCGCCAGGGCATTGAAGCCGAGAAGAAATGCCGGCGCAGGCGACCGTGCCGGCATTTCCTTTTCGGATGGGCGCTAGCGGACTATCCCCGCGCCAGAATCTCCTCGACCTGCTTCGTGCTCAAACTCGAATAGTCTTTGCTCTCGTGGCTGGACACGAGTTTCTTGGTTTGCTCATCCAGATAGCTCAGCAACATCCCGAGAAATTTCGGTTCGGCAATGATCTTCAAATCGCCGACCTGTTGATGCAGCCGCGCATCTTCCAGGTATTTCGCGACCTGGGCCGCGAACTTGTCGCGCTCTTTCTCCTTGCGCTCGCTCTCGGAAAATGCCTCTGCCTGCTTGTCCGTGAGCCGGGTCGCGCTGTCATACGCGTTGGAAATATCGTCGACCAGTTGCAGCGCGGACGAACCCGCGCCTGCGGTAAAGATCCGCGCGCTACCTTCTCCCGCCACCACAATCCACGTTACGTTGCTCATTGCTACTCCTCAAGAGGTTTGTCCAAACATATCTATCTGAACCGCCCCGGGAATCGTGGAGGCTGGTTGGTTTAAGTTAATGCGGGTTCAA
>CAUPOD010000051.1:0-9985 GCA_963512745.1 uncultured Burkholderia sp.
GTCCACGGATAGCTGTAGTTGAGGCGAATGTGGTGATGGAAGGTGTGGCGCAAAGAAAACATATAGCCGGGCCCGATCGTGATGCCGAGCGCGAGCGCGGCCTCGTATAAGCGCATCGAATCGACGCGCTCGGGCAGCTCCACCCACAGCACATAGCCGCCTTGCGGGTTCGAGATGCGTGTGCCGGCCGGAAAGAACCGCAGCACGGCCGCGCTCATGAGCCGCGCCTGCTGCCGGTAGAATCTGCGTAGCCGGCGCAGATGGTGATCGTAGCCGTTCTGGCGCAGATAGTCGGCGAGGGCGATCTGCGGCATGGTCGGCGTGGTCAGTGTATTGAGGAATTTGAGCTTCTCGACCTGGTCGCGATAGCGGCCGGGCAGAATCCAGCCGATCCGGTACGAAGCGCTCAGGCTCTTCGAGAACGACGAGCAATGCAGCACGAGTCCGCGCGTGTCGAAGCGCTTCAGCGACGCGGGGCGCGTGGTGCCGTAATAGAGTTCCTGGTACACGTCGTTTTCGACGATGGGCACGCCACGCGCCCCGAGCAGCTCGACAAGCTGCCGCTTGCGCTCGTCGGGCATCTGGAAGCCGAGCGGATTCTGGAAATTCGGCATGACCATGCACGCCGCGATCGGCTCGCGCTCCAGCAGCTGCGCGAGCGCTTCGATCTCGATACCGCGCTCGGGGTCGGTCGGTACCTCGATCGCGCGCATGCCGAGCCGCTCGATCGCATGCAGCATCGCATAGAACGTCGGCGACTCGACCGCCACCGTATCGCCAGGCTTCGCGACTGCCTGCAGGCCGAGATTGATCGCCTCCGTCGCGCCGACCGTAATCAGGATCTCGCCGGGATCGACGGGCTGCCCGTTTTCCGCGTAGCGGCGCGCGATCTGACGGATCAGATCGGGATTGCCGGGCGGCAGGTCGTCGATGAGCGTCCAACTCGCCTGGCGCCGCGCGATCGCATTCGCATACTGGTTGACGCGCCGCCACGGCAAATGGGTGGGATCGGGGTAGGGCGAGCCGAACGGCACGGCGTCGCGCGCGCCAATGGTGCGCAGCGTCGAGAGCACAAGGTGGCTCACGTCCACGGGAATGGCCGCCGAGGCCGGTTCGCTGACGTTGTGCAGCCGTGTATCGGCAGGCTGCGTGCCCGACCGCGCGGGTTGCCGCACGAAATAGCCCGATTGCGGCCGGCTCTCGATCAGCCCACGGCTTTCCAGCAAGGCATAGGCGTGCAGCACGGTCTTGACGCTGACGCCATACTGCTGGCTCGCGCGCCGCACCGAAAGAATCCGTTCGCCGACGGCGAACACGCCGCGTTGGACCGCGACCTCTATTTCATCGGCGAGCCGTTCGTAGCGCGTCATAGGCAATGGACAGGGCAGAAATCACGAAAATCGCGACGCCTCGGGGCCGTTTCTGTCGCCAAAATTACGCCACCCCGCGCGCCTCCCACTGTACACTTTTTCCGGGCCGGTTCCGCTATTCGAGCGGGTTTGCCGCTGTGTCGCCCGAATGCCTGTTGCGGCGCGTCGACACGCATGGCCCCGGCCGGCGCATATGCTGGCGCAAGACCGCTCCATACGGACGCCGCATCCGTGGCTCGCGGTGCATACCATGGGCCGTTCCACCGCCGCTTCGTTTTGTGCAGTGCAAGAACCGCCATTCATGCAGTTACGCTTCCGAAACGGGCATGCGAAAAGCGTATACATCGCCAATATATAGGATAGCTTATTGTTGTAGGTGCCGCGCCGAGAATACCTTCGGCATGACCGTGTTCATGACCTATGGGGCATTCTGGCGGTTGTTCGTGCTGTTCCTGCGCGAACGGAGGCGTTGGGCGTGTCTACGCTACACTTGCGGGGAGGGCGCTGTGCTCTCCGCAGCGCCGAGGCCGCTGCAGCCGTTCGGCGCGCGTCAACGCAGCCTGTTCAGGAGGTATTCGTGGACCCCACATCTTCGCCGCTTTCCGCAGCCCAGCGCGCAATCAATACCGAGCCGCAGTACATCGATGCGCCGATGACAGCGGCCGCCGCGTTCCTGGTACTCGTCGTCAAGGACGATGCCGCGTCGATCGCGACGGCACGCTCCGTGGTCGCCAGCACGGACGATCTCATTAAGGATGTCCGGGTTCGGGCCAATCATGGCGTGTTCACTTGCAACGTCGGCATTTCGCATCGCATCTGGGGCCCGCTCACGGGCGCACCATTGCCCAGCGAGCTCGCGCCGTTCCAGGAAGTGAAGGGCGCCGCGCACACCGCAGTGGCGACCCCGGGAGATTTGCTGTATCACATCCGTGCCGATTCGACGGACCTGATCATCGAATTCGAGAAAATCCTGCTCGAAGCGTTCGGCGATTCGGTCACGGCCATCGACGACGTGGCCGGCTTCCGCTATTTCAACGGCCGCGATCTGCTCGAGTTCGTGGACGGCACCGCGAATCCCGACGGACTCAGCCTGCCGGCCGCGACCATCGTCGGCGACGAAGATCCGGCCTATGCGGGCGGCAGCTACGTCGTGATCCAGAAGTATCTGCACAACCTGTCAGGGTGGCGCGAACTGCCGGTCGAGACGCAAGAAGCGATCATCGGGCGCACCAAATTCGACAACGTCGAATTGCCGGACGCGACCGAAGGCCAGAAGTCGCACAAAACGCTGTGCACGATTCAGGACGCCAAGGGCGAACACGACATCCTGCGCGACAACATGCCGTTCGCCGTGCCTGGCCGCGGCGAGTACGGCACGTACTTCATCGGCTATTCGCGCCATCTATGGGTGATCCAGAAGATGCTCGAGCGCATGTTCATCGGCAATCCGCCGCCGCTGCACGACCGGATTCTCGATTTTTCGAAGGCCGTCGCGGGCGTGACGTTTTTCGTGCCGGCGCGCCAGTTCCTGAGTAATCTCGGCGACTGAGATCGGCGCTCTCAACGATGCGCGCCGGGCTGCGGGCGCGGCGCGCATCGCACTCCGGCTCGTCGTCCACATCGGCCATTCGCATAAATTTCGGCGGCCGCCAGGTACACCGGCGTGCCGCTGGCCGTTCGGCGGCCGCATTGAAGGTGCCTCAATCGGACGAGTCGCAAGCGCAATCGAGGCTGGCCTCGGAGATCCGCAGCTGCGGCGCCGTCAGCCATTGCAGCGCCGCCAAACCGAGCAGGGCGAGCGCGAGTCCAAGCAGGAAATCGGCGTGCACGCCCGGACGGTCGACAATCGTGCCGCCCACGGCCGAGCCCACCGCGATCGCCACCTGAATGACGCTCACGAACATCGCCGATCCCGCTTCGGGCAAATCCATCGTATCGCGCTGAATCCAGACGCTGAAGCAAAGCGGCAGCGCGCCGAATGCGATACCCCAGAGCAGCATCCCCACGGTCTCGCCGATGGGCGAATGTTCGAACAGCAGCATCGAAGACATCGCCCCCAACAGCAGCAAGACCATCGCGACGACCGACTTTTTCAGATGATCCGAGATGACGGTCGACGTCAGCGCGTTGGAGAAGAAGCCGATAAGGCCAAATCCAAACAGCAGCAGCGTGATGGCGCGCAGCGAGAAGTCGTGCTCCAGCAGCGGCGCGATGTAGGTATAGGTCGAAAAATGTGCGCCAAAGACCAGCGCGACCATCGCTAGGCTCAACCGCGTGTGGGACCGGCCAAACAGCTTCCTGAAATCGGCAAGACGCAACGCCGAGGCAGAAGGCAGCGACGGCACCAGAAACGCCTGAGCCGCCAGCGCAAGCGCCACCAGGCCGGCCGTGGCCGCGAACGCGAACCGCCAGGAGGAAAACGACGCGATAAACGTGCCGAGCGGCACGCCAGCCACGGTGGCGCAGGTCACGCCGGTCAGGATCGTCGCGGTTGCGCGCGCGGCATCCTTGCCTTGCACGAGCCGCGGAGCGGCCGCCGTCGCCAGCGTCCAGAAGCCGCCCAGCGCCGCGCCGAGCAGTGCGCGTCCCGCCAGCATGACCGGCAGGTTCGGGGCGATCGCGCACAGGACGTTCGCGATCAGCAGCATGCCGGTGAGCAGCAGGAAAACGTAGCGGCGGTCCATGCGGCCCGCGCTAACGATGAGCATCGGCGCGGAAATGGCGGCGAGAACGCCAGGGGTGGTGACCATCAGACCCGCCACGCCGGTCGACACGCCAAGATCGTGGGCGATTTGCGGCAGCAAACCGACCGGCAGAAACTCGGCAGTCACGAACGCGAACGCACTAATGGCGACGGCAATGACGGATAGCCACTGGCTCGTGGACGTCGAGGTGTCATCCCGGGTTGCCGGAGTCGCAGGAGTATCGATTTGCATGACGGTCCTAAACGTGGATTGAAGCGCCGAAGTTTAGGCAGAGTCTCGTCGAGGAAAAAGTAGCGACTGACGAAAAGACACGACGGAGAAGCTGAACAATGTCAAGGCGGGGAATCCCAGGGGCCGCCGCGCGATCTGCCGAGCACGGGACTTTTGCATATCGCTCTTGCAATCAAAAATATCGATAATTTGCCTTATGTTAAATAGACCGTAGCAGTCAGCTCATGCGCAAGCTCGAATCCTCTAACGCTTCATCCCTCATCCCCGCCAAGGTAAACCCTCGAATACATGCCTGTCTTCATACAATTTACGCGTTTCTACCGAGAGCAATCGTTTGCCGTTTTTCCGATTCCCTCATGCTAGGGATTAATCCCTAGCAGTTCTCGCTGGGCAGAATATCCCGCAATCTTTATAGTGGATCTACAGATTGACACCGAAGGGACCCACGAGAGGTCGGATATGCGCTCACAATATTCCACGGGACAACGTCATCGTTTTACCGCTGCGGCCAAAGCGGGAATCCTTGGCGAAACAGGCGGCTGGGCAGCAGCACGCGCGGGCCGGCGGCAAACACGGCGTTTCGACGTCGAAGCGTACGAAGGACGGCCGCCGCTTCTGCACGGAATGTTGCGCACTCTGCTGTTGCCGGTATTCATAGGCAGTTGCCGCGCCATCTTCGGCAAGGGTCTCGATCCCGAGCATCTGGAATAAGCCATGTGCCGCGCCGTCGGAACCTGAAAGGAAAGCCCGCAGCAGCGGGCTTTTTCTTTGCGGCGGTTCACGCAGCGGCGCCCCGGACGGCCGCCGCGAACGGCTCTCACTTGTGTTAATTTCTGCTCCGACACAGTAGAAACAGCACCTAGAGGCCAACCGCATGACTTCCGCAGCCACTCAGACTCAATACGTTATCGATGCCCCCAGCTTGCCGTCCGTCGCCATCGCCGGCTCCGACGCGCGGTTCCCGGTGCGCCGCGTCTTCTGCGTCGGCCGCAACTATGCCGAGCATGCGCGCGAAATGGGCAGCGACCCGGCCCGCGAAGCGCCCTTCTTCTTCTCCAAACCGGCCGACGCCGTCGTGCCGGCACAAGGCGTAATCGCCTACCCGTCGCTCACGCGCGACCTCCATCACGAAGTCGAACTCGTCGTGGCGATCGGCCGAGGCGGCCGCGCGATCGCACCGGGCCAGGCGCTCGAACATGTCTGGGGATACGGCGCCGGCGTGGACCTGACGCGCCGCGACCTGCAGGCGGACGCGAAAAAGCATGGGCGCCCGTGGGATTGGGCCAAAGGCTTCGACGCGTCGGGTCCGGTCAGCGCGCTGCATCCGGCGGCCACCGTCGGACATCCGCAACGCGGCCGTATCTGGCTGGCCGTCAACGGCACCGTGAAACAGGAAGGCGACGTGGCCGACATGATCTGGCCCGTGCCCGACATCGTCGGCTACATCTCGCAGGCCGTCGAACTGCGCGCCGGCGATTTGATCTTCACGGGCACGCCGGCCGGCGTCGGGCCGCTGCAACCCGGCGATCGCGTGAGCGGCGGCGTCGACGGCGTGGCATCGTTCGAGTTCTCGATCGGCGCACCGCTCGCGCCATCCGATCATTAAAGAAAACCGCCGCGCCGGCCGTTATCCCTAGCATCTCTATCACCTGCACGTGATTGCGTCACGACATGACAAAACGCACCACGGTAACCTCTCACGCCAAACTCGATCTGCTGCCGCTGCCGGCCGCCGATCGGGACCGGATCGTGCTCGAATACCACCTAACGCTTGCCACGCTGCGCGCCGGCCAGGGCGACCGCCGCACGCTGGCGGTATTGACCGGCGTCCTCGTAACCACGCACTACCTGCTCGAGGCGGGCTGCAGCGCGACGCCCGAAAGCCGCGCCACGTTTCGCGCCGCGCAGGACGCCATCAATCGCTGCGACTTGCGCCAACTCGATACGAGCACGTGGCGCTGCGCGGAACCGGCCGATTTCGATGCGCTCGCTGCGCTGATCGTGCTGCACGACCGCCAGCTCGCATTCGCGCCGCGCCACGCCGTCGCGCATGCGAGCGCGCGCTGCGACGCTTATTGGGCCGACTGCGCGGCGGCCGACAAGCGCCGCGCGGCGTAACGGCCGAGCGCGCGCCGTCGCGGCAAAAGCGCGGGCAGCGCGGCAATCGCGGCCGCGAGTGATACACTCGCAGCACCGATCCGCTCGCCCCCTCTTATGAAATTCTGCTCCGTTTGCGGCCACGAGGTCGTCTCGCGCATTCCCCCCGGCGATAACCGCGACCGCTCCGTTTGCGACCATTGCGGCACGGTCCATTATCAGAACCCGCGCAACGTGGTCGGCACAGTGCCGGTCTGGGGCGAACAGGTGCTGCTGTGCCGCCGCGCGATCGAGCCGCGTTACGGCTACTGGACGCTCCCGGCGGGCTTCATGGAAATCGGCGAAACCACGGCCGAAGCGGCCGCGCGCGAAACGCTCGAGGAAGCGGGCGCGCACGTCGAAGTGCAGGATCTGTTTTCGCTGCTGAACGTGCCGCACGTGAGCCAAGTGCATCTGTTCTATCTCGCGCGCTTGCGCGACCCCGGCTTCGCGGCCGGCGAAGAGAGCCTCGAAGTGCGCCTGTTCCACGAATCAGAGATTCCTTGGGACGAGATCGCGTTCCCGACCGTTTCGCAAACGCTGCGCGCCTATTTCGCCGATCGCGAAACAGGCCGTTTCACGTTGCACACGGGCGATATCTACGGCTCGATGCGTCAACACGATCAACACGATCACCACGATCAGCACGACTGATCCCATGCTGCCCTGGCTCGGCCCCGACGACCCCTTCCCGCCCGTCGAGCGCGCGCTGGGCGAAGCGAGCGGCGCACCGGGGCTGTTGGCGGCCAGCGCGGACATCTCCGCGGCACGCCTGCTGGCGGCCTACCGCAACGGCATTTTTCCCTGGTATTCGGCCGGACAGCCCGTGCTCTGGTGGAGCCCCGACCCGCGCATGGTACTCGTGCCCGCGTCGTTCAAACTCTCGCTGTCGCTGAAAAAAACGCTCAAGCGCGTCGTGCGCGAGCCGCGCTGGGAGATCCGCGTCGACGCGGATTTTCGCGCCGTGATGCAGGCATGCGCGCATGTGCCGCGCCAAGCACAAGACGGCACCTGGATCACCCCCGAAGTCATCGCGGCCTATACGGCCCTGCATCGCGCCGGATATGCGCATAGCGTGGAGACGTGGTGCGACGGCGAGTGCGTGGGCGGCCTATACGGTGTCGCGCTCGGGCGCATGTTTTTCGGCGAATCGATGTTCGCGCGCACGACCGACGCCTCGAAAATTGCGCTCGCGGCACTCGTTGCCCACTTGCGTGGGCAGGGGGTAGAAATGATAGACTGCCAACAGAACACGGCCCATCTGGCCTCGCTGGGCGGTCGTGAGATCGCGCGCCGCGCGTTCCTCGCGCATGTACGGCAAGCGGTCGCGCAGCCTGCGATCGACTGGCGCTTCGACAAGTCGATCTTGAGCCGCCTGACCGCCGCCGAACTGCAAGCGCAGAGTCCGCAAACGCCGCAGATCCATTAGCCCGCGCGACCCTCCGAGCATCGAGAGCTGCCCATGACGCACCCCACCGAGCTGCCGCTTTCGCCGATTTCCGCGCTGCAATTCTATGCAACGGCACCCTATCCGTGCAGCTACCTCGACGGCCGCGTCGCGCGCTCCCAGGTCGCCACGCCGAGCCATCTGATCAACTCCGACATCTATACCGAACTGGTTAGAGCCGGCTTCCGCCGCTCCGGCGTGTTCACCTACCGCCCCTATTGCGACGGATGCCGCGCGTGCGTGCCCGTGCGCGTGCCGGTGGCCGCGTTCGCGCCGAACCGTACGCAGCGCCGCGTCTGGCGCCACCACGGAGGCTTGGTCGCGAGCGTCGCGCCGCTGCATTACGAAGAGGCGCATTACGACCTCTACACGCGCTACCAATCCGCTCGCCATGCAGGCGGCGGCATGGATCACGACAACCGCGACCAGTACGAGCAGTTCCTGCTGCAAAGCCGCATCAATTCGCGCCTGGTCGAGTTCCGAGAACCCGACGGCGACGGCGCGCTGCGCATGGTCAGCATGATCGACATCCTCGGCGACGGCCTCTCGTCGGTTTATACGTTCTTCGATCCGGAGCTGCAGCACACGAGCTATGGCACCTACAACATCCTGTGGCAGATCGAACAGGCGCGCAGCCTGAATCTGCCGTACGTATATCTCGGCTACTGGATCCGCGAAAGCCAGAAAATGGTCTATAAGGCCAATTTCCGCCCGCTCGAAGGGCTGCAGGAAGGCCGCTGGAAG
Source organism: uncultured Burkholderia sp. (assembly GCA_963512745.1). Classification (GTDB taxonomy): domain Bacteria; phylum Pseudomonadota; class Gammaproteobacteria; order Burkholderiales; family Burkholderiaceae; genus Burkholderia. The sequence goes on from CAUPOD010000051.1 coordinate 8,634, forward strand.
CCGCTCGACGTGAACCAGCTCGATCTCCCGCCGGTCGCCGCCGCGATGATGCGCGCGCCGTTGCCCGGCGGCCACGGCGGCAGCATCGGCTGAACCCGGCCCGCGGCCGGTCAGATACGTCCGATCGAGCATCTCGATTTAGGGGCATGCGACTACGCGAGGTTCGTCCGGCGCGTCCCGCAACTCCGTTAAAATAGCGAGTTACGTCCAACTCTCGGCGCTCAGCGCCGCCCCCGCCGCCGTGCTCAGTTCTCTCTATCCGCTCGCCCGCGCCTCGCTGTTCAAGCTCGACCCCGAAGATGCCCACCACCTGACCCTGCGCGTGCTGGGCGCGATCGGCCGTACCGGCCTCGCCGGGCTGCTCGGCGCGCATACGCCGGGCGCGCCGCGTACCGTGATGGGAATCGAGTTTCCCAATCCGGTCGGGCTGGCGGCGGGCCTCGACAAGGACGGCGCATGCATCGACGGACTGGCGGCGCTCGGCTTCGGCTTCATCGAAGTCGGCACGGTCACGCCGCGCCCGCAGGCCGGCAACCCGCGTCCGCGTATCTTCCGCCTGCCCGAAGCGAACGCCGTGATCAACCGCATGGGCTTCAACAACCAAGGCGTCGATCAGTTCGTCAAAAACGTGCAGGCAGCGCGCTATCGCGGCGTGCTCGGTCTCAACATCGGCAAGAACGCCGACACGCCGATCGAACGCGCGGCCGACGATTATCTGTACTGCCTCGAGCGGGTCTATCCGTTCGCGAGCTACGTGACGATCAATATTTCGTCGCCGAACACCAAGAACCTGCGTCAGCTGCAAGGCGCGAGCGAGCTCGATGCGCTGCTCGCGGCGCTCAAGGACAAGCAGGCGCGCCTCGCCGATCTGCACGGCAAGCTCGTGCCGCTCGCGCTCAAGATCGCGCCCGACCTCGACGACGAACAGATTCAGGAAATTGCCGCGCTGTTGCTGCGGCATGGCATCGAAGCGGTCATCGCGACCAATACGACGCTGTCGCGCGCGGCGGTGCAGGGTCTGGAACATGCGGAAGAGACGGGCGGCCTGTCGGGCCAGCCGGTATTCGACGCGTCGAATCAGGTGATCCGGCGGCTGCATGCGGAGTTGGGCGACGCCGTGCCGATCATCGGCGTGGGCGGCATTTTTTCGGGCGAGGACGCGCGCGCGAAGATCGCGGCCGGCGCGTCGCTGGTGCAGCTCTACACCGGCTTCATCTACCGCGGGCCGCCCCTCGTCAGCGAATGCGTGCGTGGGGGGGGGGGGGGGGGGGCGGGGGGCGGGCGCCCCCCCCCCGCCCCCCCCCCCCACACAACCAACCGCCACACCCTACACAACACAAAAAACCCCGCCC
>CAUPOD010000052.1:0-9948 GCA_963512745.1 uncultured Burkholderia sp.
GCCCGACTGCGCGCGCGCGTGGCGTCAGTACAATCGATCGCAGCCAGCCATTGCCGCGGGCCGCATCAGAAGATCACATTCAACGAGACGCCAGGGCATGAAACAGCAAGATATAGTCGCCGGCTGGAGCGAACGGGTCCGCGCGGCGAGCGACGCAGGCCAGGCGTTGCGCTTTCGCGGCGGCGGCACCAAGGACTGGTACGGACAGGCGCTCGAGGGCGAGATTCTCGACACGCGCGCCTATCGCGGCATCGTCGATTACGATCCGGCCGAGCTCGTGATCACAGAGCGCGCGGGCACGCCGCTCGCGCAAGTCGAGGCTGCGCTCGCCGAGGCGCGCCAGATGCTGCCGTTCGAGCCGCCCCACTTCGGGCCCGACGCCACGCTGGGCGGCACGATCGCGGCCGGCCTCGCGGGCCCACGGCGCGCGACGGCCGGCGCCGCACGCGATTTCGTGCTCGGCACGACGCTCATGAACGGGCGCGGCGAGGTGCTGCGCTTCGGCGGCCAGGTGGTCAAGAACGTGGCCGGCTACGACGTCTCGCGCCTGATGGCCGGTTCGCTCGGCACGCTCGGGCTGATGCTCGACCTGTCGATCAAGGTGCTGCCGCGCCCCGCCGCCGAACTCACGCTGCGCTTCGAGATGAGCGCGACCGACGCGGTGCGCCGCCTCAACGAATGGGCGGGCCGGCCGTTGCCGATCAGCGCCAGCGCGTGGTGCGACGGCATGCTCGCGGTGCGTCTGTCGGGCGCGGAAGCCGCGGTCAAGACCGCCAAGACCGTGCTCGACGGCGACGCGGTCGACGCGATCGAAGCCGAACGTTACTGGGCCGCCCTGCGCGAACACAGCGATCCGTTCTTCGCGCACATCCCGCCCGGCAGCGCGCTGTGGCGCCTGGCGCTGCCGACCACGGCCGAGCCGCTGCAGCTGCCCGGCGCAGTGCTCATGGAATGGGGCGGCGCGCAGCGCTGGTGGATCACGCATGCCGACGCGCATACGGTGCGCGTGAGCGCCAAGCAGGCCGGCGGCCACGCCACGCTGTTCCGCGCGAGCGCGGCCTACACGAGCAGCGAGGGCGTGTTCACTGCGCTGCCCGCGCCCATCATGAGAATTCACCGCGGCCTCAAGGCAGCCTTCGATCCCGCGGGCGTGTTCAACCGTGGGCGCCTCTACCCCGACTTCTGAACCCGATGCAGACCGATCTCGCCGCCTCCATCCGCGCCACGCCCGACGGCGAAACCGCCGACGCGATCCTGCGCAAGTGCGTGCACTGCGGGTTCTGCAACGCCACGTGCCCGACCTATCAGATCCTCGGCGACGAACTCGACGGTCCGCGCGGCCGCATCTACCTGATCAAGCAGATGCTCGAGGGCGGCCGGGTCACGCGCAGCACGCAGCAGCATCTGGACCGCTGCCTGACCTGCCGCAACTGCGAATCGACGTGCCCGTCGGGCGTCCAGTACGGCAAGCTCGTGGAGATCGGCCGCAAGCAGGTGGCGCGCCAGGTGCCGCGCTCGTTCACGCAGCGCGTGCTGCGCTTCGCGCTCGCGAGCGTGCTGCCGAACGCCGCGCTGTTCGCCACGCTGCTGCGGCTCGGCCAGCAGCTGCGCCCGCTGCTGCCGCCGCTGCTGCGCGACAAGGTGCCTCCGCACGAGCGCGCGGGCGAGATGCCCGATACGGTGCGGCCGCGCAAGATGCTGATGCTGGCCGGGTGCGTGCAGCCCGCGATGCTGCCGAACATCAACGTCGCCACGGCGCGCGTGCTCGACGCGCTCGGGATTCAGACCGTCGTCGCGCCCGAGGCGGGCTGCTGCGGCGCGATCCGCCAGCATCTCGACTACCAGGAGGCCGCGCTCGACGACGCGCGCCGCAACATCGACGCATGGTGGCCGTTCATCGAACAAGGCGCCGAGGCGATCGTCATGAACGCGTCGGGCTGCGGCGCGATGGTGCGCGAATACGGCCATCTGCTGCGCCACGACTCCGACTATGCCGAGCGCGCGCAACGCGTGTCGGCGCTCGCGAAGGACATCGGCGAAATCCTCTCGCGCCACGAGGGAGAGCTCGCCACGCGCGCGCGGCGCCGCGAGGTCGAGCGCGTCGCCTATCATCCGCCGTGCACGCTCCAGCACGGGCAGCAGTCGCGCGGGCACGTCGAGCGCGTGCTCGCCGCGCTCGGGCTGCAGGTCATGCTGCCCGCCAACAGCCATCTGTGCTGCGGCTCGGCCGGCACCTATTCGCTGTTGCAGCCCACGCTCCCGCACGAGCTGCGCGCGCGCAAGGTGGGGAGCCTCGAAGCGCTCGAAACGCAGATCATCGTATCGGGCAACATCGGCTGCATCTCGCATCTGCAAAGCGGCACCGCTACGCCCGTGGCGCATTGGATCGAACTCGTCGATCGGATGCTGAGCCGCTGACGGACCGCTCGGAGGCGCACACGCGCGCCTAGCGAGGACCGCGCCCCTCGCTAGGCGCCATCACCATCGCCCTCGCCCGTATAATTTCGCTCTACGCGGCCGCCGTCCGAACGTGCGGCCGGCCGATTGTTTTCTCGCACCGCATTCCATGTCCGATCTCGCTGCCCGGCTCGACGCCGTGCGCCACCGCATCGACGAGGCCGCGCGCGCCGCCGGACGCGCGCCGGGCTCGGTCGGCCTGGTGGCCGTCTCCAAGACTTTCCCCGCCGACGCCGTGCGCGCCGCCCATGCGGCCGGCCAGCGCGCGTTCGGCGAGAACTACGTGCAGGAGGCGCTCGGCAAGCTCGCCGAACTCGCCGATCTGCGCGCGTCGCTCGAATGGCATTTCATCGGGCCGCTGCAATCGAACAAGACGCGCCCCGTCGCCGAGCAGTTCGACTGGGTGCATTCGGTCGACCGCGTGAAGATCGCCGAACGCCTGGCCGAGCAGCGCCCCGCGCATCTGCCGCCGCTCAACGTGTGCCTGCAGGTCAACATCAGCGGCGAGGCGTCGAAGAGCGGCGTGACGCCCGCTGCGGCCGCCGAGCTCGCGCGCGCCGTGGCGGCGCTGCCCGCCTTGCGGCTGCGCGGACTCATGGCGATTCCCGAACCGGCGGACCTCGCCGCGACGGCCACGCCCGATGACGCGGCTGCCGCGCAACGTGCGCCGCACCGCGCGCTGCGCACCCTGTTCGACGAGTTACTTGTACAGGGCTTCGCACTCGATACGCTGTCGATGGGCATGTCGGCCGATCTCGAAGCCGCCGTGGACGAAGGCGCAACACTCGTACGCATCGGCACCGCGATTTTCGGCGCGCGCCATTACGCGGAGCGCCCCAGCGGCGTGGCCTGATGCTGCCCGGCCTTGCGTGGCCCGACCTTACGCGGCCCGGCCTTACGCGGCCCGGCCCGATTCACTCTTTCTCACGACGGAACCCCTCATGAAAATCGCATTCATCGGCGGCGGCAACATGGCGAGCGCCATGATCGGCGGCCTGCTCAAGCGCGGCGCGGCAGCACAGGACCTCTACGTGATCGACGTCAACGACGCGGCGCGCGAACACGCGGCCAAGGCATTCGGCGTACGCACCGGCGCGTCCATCGACGCCACGCTCGACGGCTACGACGCGCTCGTGCTGGCCGTCAAACCGCAAGCGCTCAAGGACGTGGCCGCGGCGCTCGCGCCGCATCTGCACGGCGCGCTCGTGATCAGCATCGCGGCCGGGATTCGCGGCACGGATCTGTCGCGCTGGCTCGGCGACTACGGCCGCGTGGTGCGCGCGATGCCGAATACGCCCGCGCTCGTCGGCCTCGGCGTGGCCGGGCTTGCCGCGCTGCCGGGCGTCGACGAAGCGGGCCGCGCGCTGGCCACGCAAGTGCTCGGCGCGGTCGGCGAAACGGTCTGGTTCGGCGAAGAGGCGCAGCTCGACGCCGTGACCGCCGTCTCGGGCAGCGGCCCCGCCTACGTGTTCTATTTCATCGAAGCGTTGCAGGAAGCCGCGCGCCAGCTCGGCCTCGGCGACGAACAGGGCCGCGCGCTCGCGGTCGCGACGTTCGTCGGCGCGGCGCAGCTCGCGCAGCAATCGCACGAACCGATCGGCGTGCTGCGCGAGCGCGTGACCTCGAAAGGCGGCACGACGGCCGCGGCACTCGCGTCGTTCGACGTCCAGGGCATCAAGGACGCGATCGTGCGCGGCGTACTGGCCGCGCAGGCGCGCGCCGTGGAAATGGGCGACGAACTCGGCGCCGCATAAAAGCAAACGCCGAATGCGCGGTCCGGCATTCGGCGTTGATCGACTGACGACTAGTGACTAACGGTTGACGCGAGCGGCATCGCGACACGCGCCGCTCGCGCGTGACATCAAATCCGCCTCACCTCGCCGCGCAGCCCGAGTCGTCGAGCCGCACGCGGCCCCTTCACTCCCCTCACTGCCCCGCGAACAGATACTGCGCGGCAATTCCCGCGAACAGCAAACCCCCGAGCCAGTTGTTGTGCCGGAACGCGGCGAAACAGGCCATGCGGTCGCGGTCCTTGATCAGCGTGTAGTGATAGATCGAGCACGCGCCCGCGAGCACCCAGCCGACCCAGTACGCGGGCCCGAAATGCAGCGCGTAGCCGATCCATGCGTAAATCGCGAGCATCCGCGCATAGCAGATCATGATCGCGGCGACGTCGAAGCGACCGAACGTGATCGCCGACGTGCGCATGCCGATTTTCAGGTCGTCGTCGCGGTCGACCATCGCGTAGGCCGTGTCGTACGCGACCGACCAGAACACGTTCGCGAGCAGCATCAGCCACGCGAGCGGCGGCACGCTGTCCTGCACGGCCGCGAACGCCATCGGGATGCCGAAGCCGAACGCGATGCCGAGGTAAGCCTGCGGAATCGCGAAGAAACGCTTGAAGAACGGATAGGTGCCCGCCACGACCACGGCGATCAGCGACAGCTCCTTGGTCAGCGCATTGAGCGGCAGGATCAGCAGGAACGCGGCCAGCGCCAGACCGGCCGCGAGCGCGAGCGCCTCCCACGCCTTGATCTTGCCCGACGTGAGCGGCCGCTGCGCGGTGCGTTTGACGTGGCGGTCGAAATCGCGGTCGGCGTAATCGTTGATCGCGCAGCCGGCCGAGCGCATCAGCACCGTGCCGAGCGCGAAGATCACGAGCAGGTTCAATGCGGGACGGCCATGCGCGGCGATCCACAGCGCATTGAGGGTCGGCCACAGCAGCAGCAGGCTGCCGATCGGCTTGTCCATGCGGATCAGCCGCCAATAATGGGGAAGACGAGCGAGCATCGGGAAAACACGGCACCTAGGAAGGAGATGCCGGCATTGTAAACGGCTCGGCGCGGACCGGTGGGCGGGGTGGATGGTGCGGGTCTCACGCCGGCGCGCTGCAGCCGGCAAACCCTGCCGTCAGGCGGTGGCGCGGCGTTTCAATGGTGCAGTCCGAACATGCTGTGCCACAACGTGCTGAAAAGATTCGCGTGCGTGCGCTCGCCGGGTGCGCCGTGCCCAGCGTCGCCGGGTGCGGCCTCTGGCGCAGGCTCGTCCGCGGATGTGGCTGCGGCTCGCGGCGCGTGACGGGGCTCGCGCTCGGTCCGCTTGGTTCGAGACGATGCGGCGGAGTCAGGCTCCCGGCCGGTCGCGGCGGCGCCCGCCGGCGTAGCCCCCTCTTCCTCTTGAGAGCCCGGCTTGCCGCCCCGCGCCTGCCTACCCGCCTCCGCCTGCCGCGACGTATGCAGCGCGACCACGCTGCCCGCAATCCGTCCGGCGAGTTCCGCGTCGCAATCGCTGCCGAGCAGCACGCCGAACACCACGTCGCGGTTGTGTCCCTGTTCCGCGAACCGCATCGCCATGGACACGAAGCGCGCATATTCGGCGTCGCGCTGCGCCTGCAGGCGCTCCTCTTCTTCGCGCAACTGCGCATAGCGCTGCATTTCCGCGGCATAGACGGCGTCGTAGATTTTCCGCTGCGCCGGGTCCGACAGAATCGCGTAAGCCTCTTTGATCTCCTGGAAACGCGCGTGCGCGGCCGTCTCGCCCCCGACGTTGCGATCGGGATGCGCCTGCATCGCGGCGCGCCGGTAGCCGCGCTTGAGCTCGTCGTCGGTGGCGTCTTCGCTTACGCCCAGCATTTCATACAGCGTCGTCATCGCTCGCGTGAATCAAGTGGCTTCGAGCGGATCGTAGCACGCCCCTTAGATGCCCAATTTCCGCTCGCTCATCCATTTGACGATCGCCGGATCGCGATGCGAAAAGAAGCCGCTTTGCCCGGTTTCCAACGTGGCGATCAGCGCGAGGTCCGCTTCGGCCAATTGGAAATCGAACACATCGAGGTTCTCGACCATTCTCTCCTTGCGCACCGACTTCGCGAGCGCCACGAGCCAGCGCCGCACGACCTGCCGGAGCACCCGTGCATCCGCTTCCGTTTCGAGAGCTGCGCCATCTATCGGCGGGATTTCGAACATCGCGGCAAACGCGTGCGCATCGACGTGGGCGGCCCGACGACGCTCGGCAATCTCAACTTGATGATCGAAGCGACGCTCAACGGCATCGGCATCGCCTGGGTGCCGGACTATCTCGCGGCCGAACCTCTAGCCTCGGGGCGGCTCGTGCAATTGCTTGCCGAAAGGAGCTCGACGTTTCCCGGGCTCTGCCTCTATTACCCCGCGAACCGTCATCCGCCCATCACGCTGCGGCTGTTCGTGGACGCGGTGCGGAACTGGAGCAAGCAGCAAGCAGCAAGCGGGCGCATTCTAAGCGGACGCATCGCCATCGCAAAAAGACACGTGCGCCCTCCCTTGCTCATCAAGCCTCGCGCCCATCCGGCACGATCACAGTTTATTTAATTAGTTATCCATATAAGATACGACGCGAGATCGTTCGCAAACCGTGCGATCCCATGCCCATCCAGCGATTTCACCAGACAGAGGGGTAAGCAGCATGACCCATGACTTTCCAGGTACACGCACGCCGCGCCGCGCATTCCTGTCGGACATGTCCAAGCTGGCCTCAGCGGGCCTCGTATGCGGCTGGGCCCCGCTCTATCGAATCCCCGCCCACGCGCAGAGCGCCGGCGCCGCGCCGCCGAACTTCCCGTCCGCCATTCTGCTCTACAAGCAGGCATTCCAGAACTGGAGCGGCGAGATCGCGGTGCCGAACGTGTGGACTGCCGCGCCGCGCACGGCCGCCGACGTCGTTACGATCGTCAACTGGGCGCGCGCGAACGGCTACCGCGTACGCGCGCGAGGCCATATGCACAACTGGTCGCCGCTCACGCTCGATCCGAGCGCCGCGCCCGCGAACGTCGTGCTGCTCGACACCACGCAATCGCTGACGCGCGTCAGCGTCGATACCTCTGCCGTCCCCGCGCGCGTCACCGCGCAAACAGGCGTCTCGCTCGAAACGCTGCTCGTGGCCTTGGAACGCTACAACCTCGGCGTCGTGGCCGCGCCCGCGCCGGGCGACATCACGCTCGGCGGCGCACTCGCGATCGACGCGCACGGCACGGCCGTGCCCGCGATGGGCGAGGCGTTACAGCCGGGTCATACCTACGGTTCGTTGAGCAACCTCGTGATATCGCTGACCGCGGTCGTATTCGATGCAGTCACGCAGCAGTATGCGCTGCGCACGTTCCAACGCAGCGACCCCGACATCGGCGCGTTCCTCGCGCACCTGGGCCGCGCGTTCGTCGTCGAGGTCACGCTCGTCGCGGGCCCGAATCAACGGCTGCGCTGCCAGAGCTTCGTCGACATTCCCGCATCGGAACTGTTCGCCGCAGCCGGCTCGGGCGGCCGCACCGCGGCCTCGTTCCTCGACCGGTCGGGCCGCATCGAGGCGATCTGGTTTCCGTTCACGGACACGCCGTGGCTCAAGGTCTGGACCGTGACGCCGACCAAGCCCGCCCAGTCGCGTGCGGTTACGCAGCCGTACAACTACCCGTTCTCCGATTCCGTGCCGCAAGCGCTGTCCAATCTCGTCAAGCAGATCGTGATCGGGGGCCAGAGCAGCCTGACGCCGCAGTACGGGCAAATGCAGCTCGCGATCACGACGGCCGGCCTCGGCCTGACGGCGAGCGCCGATCTCTGGGGTTGGTCGCGCACGGTCCTGCAGTACATTCGTCCGAGTACGCTGCGCGTGACGGCGAACGGCTATGCGGTGCTGACGCGCCGCGCGGACGTGCAGCGCGTGATCAGCGAGTTCGTGCAGTTTTACCAAAACCGCGTGGACGCCTATCGCGCACGCGGCGAATATCCAATGAACGGTCCTATCGAGATCCGCGTCACGGGCCTCGACCAACCCGGCGACATCGGCCCCGGCGCAGTCGCGCCCGCGCTGTCCGCGCTCAGGCCGCGCCCCGACCGTCCCGAGTGGGATACCGCCGTCTGGCTCGATATCCTCACGCTGCCGGGCACGCCGTCGGCCGGCCGCTTCTACCGCGAGATCGAGCAATGGCTGCTGTCGAATTACCGAGGCGCGTATGCGACGCTGCGGCCAGAATCGTCGAAGGGCTGGGGTTATACGGACACGGCGGCATGGCAGGACGAAACGATGCTTGCCGCGACGCTTCCGCCGCTCTATCGCGAAGGACAACCGGTCGCGAGCAACTGGGACGCCGCGCGCGCGACGCTCGCGCGCTACGACCCGGCGCGCGTCTTTACGTCGCCGCTATTGGACAGGCTGCTGCCTTGACCGCGCAGGGAGCCCCCGCGCGAAACCCGATCAAAAGTACTTAAGCCCCAACACCGACTTCACCTCGTCCACCGTGTCGGCAGCTACGGCCCGCGCACGCTCGGTCCCCTCCTGAAGCACGCGCAGCACATAGCCGCGGTCCTGCTCCAACTGCTGCCGCCGCGTGCGGATCGGTTCGAGCAGCGCCTGCAGACATTCTTCGAGGCGCCGCTTGACGAGGCTGTCGGCCAGCCCGCCGCGCACGTAATGCGCCTTCAACTCGGCGAGCCCGTCCTGATCGGTATCGAACGCATCGAGATACGTGAACGCAACGTTCCCTTCCAGATGGCCCGGGTCCTCGATGCGCAGATGCAGCGGATCGGTGTAAACGCGCCGCACCGCCGTGCGAATCTCGTCGGGCTGCGCGCTCAGGTTGATCGCGTTGCCGAGCGATTTGCTCATTTTCGCCTTGCCGTCGATACCGGGCAGCCGCCCGATTTCCGACACGGCCGCGGCCGTTTCCGGCAGCACTTCGCGGCCCGCGAGCCGGTTCAGGCTGCGCACGATCTCGTTGGTCTGCTCGATCATCGGCACCTGATCGGCGCCGACCGGCACGAGCCGCGCCTTGAACGCGGTGATGTCCGCGGCCTGGCTCGCGGGATAGGTCAGGAAACCGGCCGGAATGTCGCGCTCGAAGCCGCGCAGCCGGATTTCCTCCTTCACGGTGGGATTGCGCTCGAGACGCGCCACGGTGACGAGATTCAAGTAATAGAACGCCAGCTCGGCCAGCTCGGGCACTTGCGACTGAATGAAGATGGTGGACAGCTGCGGATCGATACCCACGGCCAGATAATCGAGCGCCACTTCGAGCACGTTGCGGTGTACCTTGGCGAGATCGTCCATGTTGTCCGTGAGCGCCTGGCTGTCGGCGAGCATGATGAACTGCCGGTAATCGCCCTGCTCCTGGTATTTCACGCGGCTGCGCAAGCTGCCCACGAAGTGTCCGAGATGCAGGGGTCCAGTGGGACGGTCGCCCGTCAAAATCACGCGCTTGGGGTCAAACGTCCCCGCTGGGTTCGCCGGCTGGCTCATCTCGTGTCCTCGATCGTTCGCTGAATGGAATCCTGGTCCGCAGGCTGCCGCCGCCGCGCACATGCGCCGCGATACTTAGCAATCCTGCAAACGAAAAAATGCGAGGCGGCCCGGCCCGATTGGGCCAAACCGCCTCGCCGGCGCGCCACGCCGGGCGCGCGCGCGGTCGGTTAGGGCGGCCCCCATAAACGGGCCGCCCCTTCCCCCCCAATTTAATAAGCTCAAAAAAAA
>CAUPOD010000053.1:0-9944 GCA_963512745.1 uncultured Burkholderia sp.
GGATCACGAAGCGCAACACCGTGAACTCGTTCGACGGATCCTCATCCATCGCGATGTGCACGATGTTCGCGTCGGCCGAGGTGATGTCGGCCGCGACGCGCGCGAAGATGCCCTTGGTGTTGCGCACGAGCACCTTGATCGCCACGTCGAACAAACGCCCCGGCTGCGGCGCCCAGGCCACGTCGATCCAGCGGCCCGGATCGCGCTTGTGGACGCGCTGCGCGACGCGGCAATCGGTGGTGTGGATCGCCATGCCGAGACCGATGCCGATATAGCCCATGATCGAGTCGCCCGGAATCGGGCGGCAGCACGGCGACAGCTGCACCGACATGCCCTCGGTGCCCGTGATCGCCACGGGCGGCACCGGCGCGTGCGCGGGCCGCTCGCCGCGCGCGGGATCGTCGTCGGTGTCGCGCCCGCTCATCAGCACTTCGATGCGCTTGGCCATCACGGCCGGCACGCGCCGCCCGAGGCCGATATCCGCGAAGATTTCCTGGCGGTTCTTGTTGCCGGTCCACTGGCCGAGCTTTTCCCAGACCTCGGGCGTGACCTCGGCCAGCGACAGCCCATAGCCCTTGAGGCTCTGGTCGACGAGGCGCTCGCCGAGCTGCACCGATTCGTTGAGGCGCATCGTCTTCAGATAGTGACGGATCGCCGAGCGCGCCTTGCCCGTGCGCACGAACCCGAGCCAAGCCGGATTCGGCTTCGAATACGGCGCGGTAATGACCTCGACGATGTCGCCGCTCTTGAGCTCGGTGCGCAGCGGCAGCAGCTCGTTGTTGATCTTGACGGCCACGCACTGGTTGCCGAGATCGCTGTGGATCGAATACGCGAAATCGAGCGCCGTGGCGCCGCGCGGCAGCGCCATGATCTTCGACTTCGGCGTGAACACGTAGACCGCATCCGGGAACAGGTCGATCTTCACGTGTTCGAGGAATTCGCTCGAATCGCCGGCTTCGCTTTGAATGTCGAGCAGCGACTTGAGCCACTGGTGCGCGTGGCGCTGCACGTCGTTGAGATCGGCCGCGACGCCGTTCTTGTAGAGCCAGTGCGCGGCCACGCCGGCCTCGGCGATCTCGTGCATCTTGCGCGTGCGCACCTGGAACTCGATCGGCGCGCCGAACGGACCGACCAGCGTGGTGTGCAGCGACTGATAGCCGTTCACCTTCGGGATCGCGATGTAGTCCTTGAACTTGCCCGGCACCGGCTTGTACAGCGAATGCAGCACGCCGATCGCCGTGTAGCAGTCGAGCGGCGTGTCGACCACGACGCGGAAGCCATATACGTCGAGCACCTGCGAGAACGACAACTGCTTGTCGCGCATCTTGCGGTAGATGCTGTAGATGGTCTTCTCGCGGCCCTTGATGTCGGCCGCGAGCTTCGCATCCGCCATCGCGCGCTGCACGGCTTCGAGGATCTTGCCGATCACTTCGCGCCGGTTGCCGCGCGCGGCCTTGACGGCCTTCTCGAGCGTTGCGTAGCGGTGCGGGTTGAAGTTCGCGAAACTCATGTCCTGCAGTTCGCGATACGTGTTGTTGAGGCCCAGGCGGTGCGCGATCGGCGCGTAGATGTCGAGCGTCTCGCGCGCCACGCGGCGGCGTTTTTCGGTCGGCACCGCACCGAGCGTGCGCATGTTGTGCAGACGGTCCGCGAGCTTGACGAGGATCACGCGCACGTCGCGCGCCATCGCGAGCAGCATCTTGCGGAAGTTCTCGGCCTGCGCCTCCTCGCGGTTGCGGAACTCCATCTTGTCGAGCTTGGACAAGCCATCGACGAGTTCCGCGACCTTGGGGCCGAAACGCTCGGCCAGTTCGCTCTTGGTAACGCCCTGATCCTCGATCACGTCGTGCAGCAGCGCGGCGAGAATCGCCTGCACGTCGAGCCGCCAGCTCGCGCAGATTTCGGCGACGGCGACAGGATGGGTGATGTAGGGTTCGCCGCTCTGGCGGTACTGCCCGAGGTGGGCTTCGTCGCTGAAGTGGAAGCCGGCCTTGACCTGCTTGATCTCTTCGGGACTCAGATACTCGGACAGCATCTCGGTCAGCTTGGCGATCGAGACGACGCCGTGCTTGCGAGGCTGCTCCGGCGTGGCGGTCGGCCCGAACAGGTGGCGGAACGACTGTTCGAGGACCGCGTCGATGTATTGGCGCGCGGGGGTGGACGCTACGGACTCGGCCGTGCCGTCCTCTTCGGAGGCGGACGATGGTGCAGTGCTCATATTCGCCTCCTCGGATCGATACGCCCCCTACGCCGACATGCTGTGCGGCAAGCCGCGCATGTCCAACTTAGACGGGCACCTTTTTCAGCATTTCCACGCCGACCAGGCCGGACGCGATCTCGCGCAGCGCGACGACCGTCGGCTTGTCGCGGCTTTCGACTTTCGGCGTATGGCCTTGCGCGAGCTGGCGCGCACGATAGGTGGCGGCAAGCGCCAATTCGAAGCGATTCGGGATCTGCTTCAGGCAGTCTTCAACAGTGATACGGGCCATGTTCGGTGCTTCCTTCTGAATACTTCGATTATTCTACCTTATGTGCCGGGACGTCTGCCTCGCGCACACCGCGCGCTACTCGGCCGCCGGGCCGTGAATGCCGAGTTCGATGAACAACTGGGCATGCCGCGCGTACTGCGAAGCGAAGCGCAGGCGCGTCGCCGCGACGATACGCTTGAGTTCGCCGAGCGCACGCTCGAAGTCCTCGTTGATCACCACATATTCGGCCTCCGAAGCATGCGCCATCTCGCTGCCGGCCGCGAGCAAGCGGCGCGTGATGACCTTCGGCTCGTCCTGGCCGCGTTTCTTGAGGCGCTCTTCGAGCGCTTCGAGCGACGGCGGCAGAATGAAAATTTCCACGGCATTGCGGAACTGCTTCTTGACCTGCTGCGCACCCTGCCAGTCGATTTCGAGCAGCACGTCGCGGCCGACCTTCATCTGCTCCTCGATCCACACGCGCGACGTGCCGTAGTAGTTGCCGTGCACTTCCGCGCATTCGAGGAACTCGTGATGCGCCTGGCGCGCGCGGAAATCCTCGACGCCGACGAAGTGGTAGTGCTGGCCGTCCTGCTCGCCCGGACGCGGCTGGCGCGTGGTGTACGAAATCGACAGGCCGATGTCCTGATCGCCGGCCAGCAACGCGTTGACGAGCGTGGATTTGCCGGCGCCCGACGGCGCGACCACCATGAACAGATTGCCCGGATAAACCGTGGGAGCCGCGGTATGCGCGGTGTCGTGCGAAGTCGTGGTCATAAAATGCTTACTCCAAATTCTGTACTTGCTCGCGCATCTGCTCGATCAGCAGTTTGAGCGCCATCGAGGCGTCGGCCAGCTCCTTGGCCGCGGCCTTGGAACCGAGCGTGTTCGCCTCGCGGTTCAGCTCCTGCATCATGAAGTCGAGGCGCTTGCCGACGCGGCCGCCCTGTTCGAGCACGTGGCGCGTTTCCTTCAAATGCGCGACGAGGCGCGCGAGCTCCTCGGCGACGTCGATGCGGATACCGTAGATCGTGACTTCCTGGCGGATCCGCTCGGCCGTCTCCTCGCGCGAGATGCTCGGCGCGCCGCCCTCGGCCGCGATCGTGCCGAGCGCTTCCTGCAATCGCTCGACGATCTTCTGCTGGTGACGCGCGATCAGCTCCGGCACGAGCGGCGCAATACGCGCGACGATCGTTTCCATTTCGCCGATGGTCGCGAGCAGCACGTTCGCGAGCTGCTCGCCTTCGCGCGCACGCACCTTGACGAGTTCGCCAAGCGCTTCCTTGCCGCACGCGAGCACGGCTTCGCGCACCTGCTCGGCCGGCACGCCGCTCTCGGCGAGTACGCCGGGCCAGCGCAGGATTTCGCCGGCGCGCAGACGGCCGACGCCCGGAAACGCGTCTAGCACCGCGCGTTCGAGACCGGCCAGTTGGTCGAGCGCGCCGCGGTTCAGCGCGGCTTCGTTCGCGCCCTGCTCGCTGCGCTGCAGGTTGATGCGCACATCGACCTTGCCGCGCGCGAGCTTGCTCGTGAGCATTTCGCGCAGCGTCGGTTCGCACGCGCGCACTTCGTCGGGCATGCGGAAGTTCAGATCGAGGAAGCGCGAATTCACGGTGCGCAGTTCGACCGACACGCTCGTGCCGCCCGTGTCGGATGCCGATGCGAGTTCGCGCGTCGCGCTCGCATAGCCCGTCATGCTGTAGATCATGGTTGTCTCGCTCTGGAAAACGCGGTTGGCGGACCATCGTCGATGGCCCACAGAGTCGAGGCGTCCGGCGCTTGACGAGGCGCGGGACACCGAACCCGCATTATCCCACTTTAAGTAACCGCACCCGGCAGATCCGCTTCATGCCGAACCTTTTTCGGCACGGTGCCCGGGCGTCCGAAACGGGTGCGGCGGTAGAATCACGCATTCCCATCGCACCGGTACCCACATGACGACTTCCTCCCCGACTTCCGCCGCGCGTCCGAGCGGCCGCCTGGCCGATCAACTGCGCGACGTGCGCCTCACGCGCCACTACACCAAGCATGCCGAGGGCTCGGTGCTCGTGGAGTTCGGCGACACCAAGGTGCTGTGCACCGCGAGCGTCGCCGAGAAAGTGCCTGGTTTTCTGCGCGACAGCAATCAAGGCTGGCTCACGGCCGAATACGGCATGCTGCCGCGCGCCACGCACACGCGCAGCGACCGCGAGGCCGCGCGCGGCAAGCAAAGCGGCCGCACTCAGGAAATTCAGCGCCTGATCGGCCGCGCGCTGCGCGCCGTGTTCGACCTCGAGGCGCTCGGCCCGCGCACGTTGCACATCGACTGCGACGTGCTGCAGGCCGACGGCGGCACGCGCACGGCCAGCATCACGGGCGCGTTCGTCGCCGCGCACGACGCCGTGAGCAAGCTGCTCGCGGCCGGCCTGATCGAGCGTTCGCCGATCACCGACTACGTGGCCGCGATCTCGGTCGGCCTGCACCAGGGCCGGCCCGTGCTCGACCTCGACTACGCCGAGGATTCGGCGTGCGACACCGACATGAACGTCGTGATGACAGGCGCCGGCGGGTTCGTCGAAGTGCAAGGCACCGCCGAAGGCACGCCGTTCGCGCGCGAAGAATTGAATGCGCTGCTCGACCTCGCGCGCGACGGCATCGCCACGCTCGTGACGTTGCAAAAAGCGGCATTGGCGGACTGATATGCAGCAGCTTCGACCTGGCGCGCGCATCGTGCTCGCGTCCAACAACGCGGGCAAGCTGCGCGAATTCGCGGCGCTGTTCGCCGCAGCGGGCATCGAGATCGTGCCGCAGGGCGCGCTCGGCGTGCCCGAGGCCGAGGAGCCGCACGCGACCTTCATCGAGAACGCGCTCGCCAAGGCGCGCCATGCCGCGCGCCTGACGGGCCTGCCCGCGATCGCCGACGATTCCGGCTTGTGCGTGCGCGCGCTCGGCGGCGCGCCCGGCGTCTATTCGGCGCGCTACGCACAGCGCGCGGGCGCGGGACAAGGCGATGCCGCGAACAACGCGCATCTGCTCGACGTCATGGCAGACGAAGCGGACCGGCGCGCCTACTATTACTGTGTACTCGTGCTCGTGCGCCACGCCGACGATCCCGAGCCGCTCGTGGCCGAAGGCCGCTGGTTCGGCGAGATCGCGCGCGAAGCGAGCGGCGCGCACGGCTTCGGCTACGACCCCTACTTCTACGTGTCCGCGCTCGGCGCGAGCGCCGCGGCGCTCGACCCGGCCGTCAAGAACGCGTCGAGCCACCGCGCGCAGGCGCTCGCGGCGCTGCTGGCGCGGCTGGGAGAACTGGCGTGAGCGATTTGTCCCGTTCCGGCCCGCGCGTGGTCTCGACCTTCGCGCTGCCCGGCAAGATCCGCCTCGCGGCGCTGCCGCCGCTCGCGCTCTACGTGCATTTCCCGTGGTGCGTGCGCAAGTGTCCGTACTGCGATTTCAATTCGCACGAAGCGCAGAGCGGCGCGTTTCCCGAAACAGCCTATCTCGACGCGCTGCGCGCCGATCTCGAACAAGCGCTGCCGCTCGTGTGGGGACGCAAGATCCACACGGTGTTCATCGGCGGCGGTACGCCGAGCCTGCTCTCGGCCGCGGGCCTCGACCGTCTGCTGTCGGACGTGCGCGCGCTGCTGCCGCTCAATGCCGACGCGGAGATCACGCTCGAAGCCAATCCCGGCACGTTCGAGGCGGCCAAATTCGCGCAGTTCCGCGCGAGCGGCGTGAACCGCCTGTCGATCGGGATTCAGAGCTTCAACGACGCGCACCTGAAGGCGCTCGGCCGCATTCACGATTCGGCGTCCGCGCGCGCGGCCGTCGATATCGCCGCGCAGACGTTCGACAACTTCAACCTCGATCTCATGTACGCCCTGCCGCGGCAGACGCTCGCCGAGTGCCAGGCCGACATCGAGACCGCGCTCGCGTACGCGCCGCCGCATCTGTCGCTGTACCACCTGACGCTCGAACCGAACACGCTGTTCGCGAAGTTCCCGCCGCCGCTTCCCGACGACGACAGCTCCGCCGACATGCAGGACTGGCTGCTCGCACGCACGGCAGAGGCCGGCTACGGGCGCTACGAAGTCTCCGCCTATGCGCGCGACGGGCATCGCAGCCGCCACAATCTCAACTATTGGCAGTTCGGCGATTACCTCGGGATAGGCGCGGGCGCGCATTCGAAGCTTTCGTTCCCGAACCGCATCCTGCGCCAGATGCGCTACAAGCATCCCGCGACCTACATCGAGCGGGCGCTGGCCGGCAACGCGGTGCAGGAAGAGCGCGAGGTCGGCCCCGACGATCTGCCGTTCGAGTTCATGCTCAACACGCTGCGCCTCGTCGACGGCTTCGCGGTGCCCGAGTTCGCCGAACGCACGGGGCTGCAGCTGGGCACGATCGAGCCCATGTTGAACGCGGCGGAGCAGCGTGGCTTGATCACGCGCGACCATACGCGCATCGCGCCGACCGCGCGTGGGCTGAATTTCCTCAACGACCTGCAAGAGTTGTTTCTGAAGCCCGCGTGAACGCGCCGCGCGCGGTGCGCAGCATGCCGCCGCGCGCGCCAATTCGGTTACAATGCCGCCCTTGGAAGCGTGGCCGAGCGGTTTAAGGCACCGGTCTTGAAAACCGGCGATGGGCAACTATCCGTGAGTTCGAATCTCACCGCTTCCGCCAGAAAACAAGCGACAACGGGCCTGCGAGGCCCGTTTTTCGTTTCCGGCCGCCGGCATGGGCAGCCGTTCGCCGTAGTCCCGGGAATCCGACATGACCGACATCGCGCAGCCCACCCTCTTGGGCAAATCCGTCGAGCTTCGCCCGCTCCGGTCCGAAGACGCGCCCGCACTGATCGATGCGGCCGCCGACGGCGAGCTATGGAACCTCAAGGTCACTGTCGTGCCGGATGCGGACAACATCGGCACCTATATCGCGACGGCGCTGCAAGGGCGTCAAGCGGGAACCGTGATGCCGTTTGCGATCGTGAACCGCGCGACGAATCGCATCGTCGGCTGCACGCGCCTCTGGAAAATCGACCGCACGCACAGAAAACTGGAGATCGGCGGCACCTGGCTGAGCCTGTCTGCGCAGCGAACCGGCATCAATACCGAGGCGAAGTACCTGCTGCTGCGTTTCGCGTTCGAAGAACTGCACTGCGTGCGCGTGCAACTCACGACCGACGAAGACAACGAAAAATCCAAGGCGGCCATTCTGCGTCTCGGCGCCAAGCAGGAAGGCGTGATTCGCAACGAACGGATCATGCCGGACGGCCGCAAACGCAATTCGATGCGTTTCAGCATCATCGACGACGAGTGGCCCGGCATCAAAACGACGCTCGAAGAGCGGCTGGGAGCCTCGCGACAGTAGATGCACGGTCCAGGCACCCCGGACGCAGCCGCACAACGGGACCGCCGGGCAAGCCCTGCAGCGTGAGTGAACCGCCATCGCAGGGTCGGCACCGTCG
The DNA here is from genome assembly GCA_963512745.1 of uncultured Burkholderia sp. Classification (GTDB taxonomy): domain Bacteria; phylum Pseudomonadota; class Gammaproteobacteria; order Burkholderiales; family Burkholderiaceae; genus Burkholderia. The sequence continues at coordinate 7,909 of CAUPOD010000053.1, forward strand.
CATGGATACTCGAACCCTTTATTTTTCATCGACGAGAGTAGAATTTAAGGTCTGGCTAATTTTGTGCGTGTCTAGTTCACCACATCCCATTCCGGTTGCCTTTCACCCGCATGAGCGTTTTTCCCCAGCCCCCAGCATCCCCGCGCCGTCCCGTATGAAAATCCGCAATGCGAGCCGTTGGGTGCCGTACGGCGTACAACGCTGGTATGGCGCCGCGTTCGCCCTGCTGGTCGCGAGCGGCGTGCGTCTCGTGCTGCATCCGTGGCTCGGTCCGATCATGCCGGGAACGGCCTACTTCGTCGCTGCCGCGCTGACCGCCTATTACTTCGGCATGGCGCCCGCGTTCGCCGTGATCGGCTTCGGCTTCCTGATCGCCGACTACCTGTTCGTGCCGCCCTATCACGCCGTTGAGGTGCTCGACCAATCGGACCTGGGCCTGCTGATCTCGCTGCCGGTCGTGAGCATGATCGTCATCGTGCTGATCGAAAACCTCAGGCGCGCCCAGTTTCGCGCCGAACTGCTGGCGCTGGTCGCGCAATCGCGCTACGAGATGCTGCTGCGCGCCGACAACGAGCGGGTCATGGCAAAGCGCGCCGTCGACGAAACGCATCGCCTGCTGCGCCATCTACCCCATCATCACGACGACATCATCCTGATTCAGGCGCTCGAGCGCCATGCCGTACCCGCAAGCGTCGCGGCCGCGCTGGCGCCGGGCACGCGCTACGAGCAGATTCACACCGACGACCTGAAACGCCTGTCCTCGACATTGACGCCGGGCCATCATCGCGTGCGCATCGATAGCGGCGCGGGCAAATTCCGGACCGTGGATTGCGTCTGCGAACGGTTCACGACGCATGCCGGAGACTTTCTCGTGCTGCGCCTGGAGGATTGATTGACCGCGCCCGACACCCGATCGCTATTCACCGAAGGCGGCGAGCACGCCGTGCTCCTGATTCACGGCCTGTCGAGTTCGCCGCTGGAGATGCGCTTCCTCGCGCGCGCCCTCGCCCGCGACGGCTTCACGACCTACGCGCCGGTCTTCGACGGGTACAGCGCGGGCTCGCCCGAGAGCACGATGGAGACCTGGCTCGCCGCGGCGGTGGAGCGCTTCGACGAGCTGTCGGCACGCTACGCGCGCGTCTCCGTGTGCGGACTGTCGATCGGCGCCGCGCTTGCGCTGGCGCTGGTCAAACAACGTCCCGCCGCCCAGGCTGTGACGCTGCTTTCGATCACGCTCCAATACGACGGCTGGGCCATTCCGTGGTACCGCTTTCTGCTGGGACTGGCCTATTACACCCCGCTGCGCAAACGCTGGAAGTATCGCGAGGAAACGCCGTTCGGCCTCAAAAACGAGGCGTTGCGCGCGCGTATCGCGCGCGCGATGCAACGCGATTCGCTGAGTGAAGTCGGACCGTCCACGATCAGCCTGCCCGCGCTGCACGAAGCCTCGCGCCTGGCCAAGCATGTGCGCGCCTCGGTCGGCGGCATCAAGAACGACTGCCTGCTGATTCATGCGATCGACGACGAGACCGCGAATCCGAACAACGCACGCTGGATCGGTCAGCATATCGGCTCGGCCTTCCTGCGCGCGATCTACCTCGACGATTCGTATCACATGATCACGTCCGACAACGAACGCGAAGTGGTCGCGCGCGAGGTCAGTTTGTTCCTGCGCGAAAGCGAGGCAGCCCAAAGCACCGCGACAGGCGATACCGGAGCGGTGGTGTCGCGTGCGCTCGCGAGACGGCTGCGGCACGTGGCGAAGGTCGCGGGCCGCAGCAACGCATAAAGCAACAATCTAGCGGTCGCGTGCGATCCCGAGCGGATCGCCACTCCCCCCGTTCCATCCCCCAATTCGAATCGGACAAGCGTAAAAACCGCCTTGACACACCATCTTAAGATATATATCTTAAGATATGTTTTTCGTCATGAAGAAGGGTTGATCATGCGACGCACCCATTGCGACGGCCACGGTCGCCATCGAAGTCAGCATCACCCGCACGGCGCCCATCCTTGGTTCGCGGGCCTCTGGCACG